>JAUHWE010000049.1 GCA_030424825.1 Verrucomicrobiia bacterium | reverse complement strand
TAATCGCGAGATCCTCCTCCTGCCAAAGGCTATGGAGTCCCGTCAATCCAGGGTGTAGGCGCAGATCCTCGTTTCCTCCCACTATGCTTGGGGCCTGACCAAGAGTTAGTAGTCCATCTGTATCGTTCAATGCAATACTTGGTCTGGCTCCTTGATAAACGGAATTTGTCCAAGGAACCACAGTATTGAGTGTGTCGTTTCCTCCTCCAAGTTCGACAACGACCATAATTGGACCGTCCTGGCCCGGCGAGGGGAGACTTTGGGCACGTGCGTCCAGATTGAAAAGCGATTGTTGGAGAAATGCGGGAATCGTTAGCGTTGAAGCAGCTCCCCAGGCAGATCTCTTGACGAAATCTCTACGATTGAAATTTGTATTCATAATATTGATTGGAATTGTAGTTTTATTGCATCTGGTATTCGGGGAGAGCGGTGATCATTCTCACGAGCTCCTTAACGGCAGTTAGGGAATCCAGTCGTTGGGAGGTTTTTAAGAAATGATCATAGAGAATGCGCATCTGGCTTTTTCTAAGGGGGCACAATGGCATGTAGCGGTCCGTAAGTCGGGCGATGAGAAGGGGGAAGTTGTCGGCGGACCGAAGTTCAGGTGGAGCGATTTCGTCCCAGTCCACTCCTTGGTACTCATCGAGATCCCGTCTAGCACTCCAGTCATCGAAAACGTCATAGTTGTCTTCGGCCCAGATCGCTGGAGCGTTGATTCTGAGAAGCAGTGCGCCTGCGGACATCCATTCGTTTCCGCTGGCGACTGGCTCGGGCCAACCGGCGATATTGGGCGGGTAAGCGATGTTGTAATTGAGCTGATTGGCCAGATTTTCTATGGGACGATCCGGAAGGGTTTCGGCTCCGAATTGTTTCTGTAGGCAAATGAGATAATCTCCAGCGTCCTTGATCTGCTGTCCCATGGTATTCTCAGCAAAGAACTCTTCGGAAAGAAAAAGGTCCCGTAGAAGGGGCCGAATCTGATAGCTGTATTGATCCCTGAATCGAATAGCTAGCTCATCGATGACTGCTGGATCGGGATTGGGAGAAACAAAGTATCTCCAAAATTTCCATACAAGGTGTTGTGCACAAGCGATGTTACCGAAGATAAGTTCGATGATATCATCTCCACTCGAAATCGTACGTCCGTCGGGCATGCGCTCGTGCCCCATGAAAGACTTGGGAAGAAGGTCTTGCCGATTGCGATTCTGATAAGCGGAAGCCGGCGGCGTCCCAGCAGGCGCGAGTTCCTCTGGATTGCGTTGAGACGCTTCTGGATGGGGCGATTGCATCCGATAGAGGCGGCGCCCTGTGAAAGCTTCTGCAGCGGCGCCGACATCACTTTCGGCGTAGCCGCCATTTACTCCTAAAGTGAAAAGCTCGAGAAGTTCGCGGCCAAAATTCTCATTGATTTCGTTGGCTGAACTATCATCGAGATCGAGCATATTTATCATGGCCTCGGACCATGAGACTTCGCTGATCAAGGTTTTGAAATTTCCGTCGCTTCCCATTCCGGCGGCGTGACGACGTAGCATTTCAAAGTAGCGGATGAAGTACATGAAGCGGGTTTCGCTTGAACACGTACTCATATCAATAGGGAGGTGATCTAATAGGAATTTGAGGAGTTTGGCTGCGAGGGGTTCTCCTTCCTTTAGCATTCTCATGTACCAGGCGACGAAGGAGCGTCTGCGGTCGCTGTCTCCGCCCCATAGGTCTCCATTCGGGTCAATCTCTGTCGACCAATCAGGCTTGGGAAGGCTCTCCCATGTTTCAGAAGGCAGTACAAGCGAATCGACTGCGGCCTCTACACCCTGGTTTTTGCCAAGTTGGTAGAAGGCTTCGCGTTCGGCAGGCGATCCCCCAAAGCCTGCTCTGTGATACAAGTGGTCTGCGGTTCTTCGCGACCACCTATCTTGAGTTATTGGCGACAACATAAGGCTACTACTTTCTTAAACGGGTTAGATGCTTCCACACGGCGTTGGGAAGCTACTTCGCCCTTAACGACCGGGCTTGAGTCGCATATGAGCCTGAGGTCCCATTTTGCAGATCAACCCTAGTTTAAGTAAAAACGAGCTGCTTTGGTCGGCAGACGCCTTAGGCCCAAAGTGTTAGGGTGGTATAGGCGCTGTTCGGGGTCGTGCCTAGGTGCCATCGACGGCCCTAGTTGGGCCGGAAGAGAAGAGTAGGCCCATTCGGGAAAGGGCCGTCGCTGCCCCTTATGGAATCGCGTAGACTTCGACGAGAGCTACTCCGGTAGTCAAATTCTCTCCGGTGGTTACGACAGTGTAGAGACCAGGCTCTAAATCGATGATCATGGCGGCGTCATCGCTTCCTTCGTCTAGCGGGAAGGCTCCCACGAGCTCGCTTGCGGTCGCAATTTCCGACGGGTCCCAGAGATTCTGCCAGCCATCATTGAAAGCGATCGCAGTGCCGTTGACGTCGTGAACCCGAATTTCGGGATGGGCAAGAAATCCGGCTACACCGCTACTTGCAAGCGAAGGCCCGACTGCACGGATGAGCACGCGGCTTGGCAAGTCGCCTTGCACTACGAATCCGGGGATAACGACTTCGGTCCCCGTTCCTACCAGAGCGCGAGCGGAAATGTTCAACATGCGGGTTAGATTTTGTTCTACTTCGAACGCTTCAACGAGCGCGACGCCGGTTGAACCGTTCTGACCCCGCACGATTGCCGTGTATAGGCCTTGCTCCAGCTCGACCAGCAATGCCGTATCGTTAGGGTCGAGAACTCGTGAGCCGGCTCCAACCGCTTGTGAAGCGGCTAAAATGGCGTCTGGGTCAGCATTGTCACCCCATTTGTCGTTAGAGTAGATCAGCTCGTTGGCACTGTTATAGAGCTCGAGCCTGGGCTGCATTAGCGGATCATCAACTGAATCATTAGCTAGGCTTGGACCAATGCCTCGAATAAGCACTGCTTTGGGGTCAGGTCCAATTACTACGAATCCGGCAATCAAGACATTGGAGCCGGTTCCTACTCGAGCTCGAGCAGCAATATTGAATAGGCGCTTGTCGGTGACAAGGATTTCGGCGGATTCGCTCGTGGCCGAACCTCCTCCACTGGTGGCGACGACATGGTAGACCCCTTCGTGAATGTTGTCAGCGGGATTTATGGAGAGAACTGATCCGGTTTCACCAACGATCGGTTCGTTGTCCCGGTACCACTGGTAAGTAACGCTGGTGTTGGATACGGCCCGGGCATCTAGGACAGCGATCGTTCCCCGCAATGCGATATCGCCCAATGGATGCTCCACGAATACGGGGGCATCAGGAAGTGATTGGATTGAAACGCCAGCAACCTCGCTGGTGGTTGAGCCAGTGGGTGATGTGACGATGACCGCGTAGTTCCCGTCATCCTCGGTCGAAGCATTGCTGATTTCGAATAGGCTGCTTGTGGCTCCTGCGATTTCTTCACCATCCTTGATCCACTGGAATTGGAAAGGTCCTTGGCCCGTTGCCTCTACTGAAAGAACAAACGATTCGCCGTCGAATGAGGTGGTTTCATTTGGCTGAAGGCTGATTGCTGGAGGGAGAACCTCTTCTACTTGGACAATCCCTATGGCTTCTGCTCCGTTGGTGAATGAGTAGTTCAATGCCAGTTGCCCTGCGGCATTGAAACCACCTATCGCGGTGGAGCTTACGGTTGCGGGAAATCCAGGTTTCACTTCGAAAGTATTCCCTTCGCGAGAGACCAGTGAAAGAGCGCCATTCGAATCGGTGGCCCAGATTCCGGAGTCTGTCGTGTCACTTATGGCATCTCCCGTTCCGGTGAGGGTGGCGTGGAAGGCGACCTGACCGGAATCATTGATACGTGGCAAGCTGAATGCCTGGTAGTAGACTCCTAGAGGGGTTCCGGGTGATTGCATCCTGGATTGGGCGATTATGGACCAGACTCCATTTGCCGCACGATAAAGGATCGTTTGGAGATTTCCTGCGGTCTCGGTAGCGAGCACTGCGAGATCTCCGTTGCTGTTGACGACGGGATCCATGAATCCTGAAAAAATTCGATTGGTCCCAAAAATATCGATACCTGTACCTGAATCGGCCAGTGTGGCAACATTGTCTCCATTATATAGATACAATCCTTCTACTTCGCCCTGGTTGAGAAGGCTTGCCCAAAAAACGATCTTTCCGCTGTTGTCGATTTCCGGTCTGCCGAGGGAAAGGAAAGCATCGGATGATCCCGGTGCGGTATCCCCCGTTTTGACTATCAGTGTGGCCGAGCTGTTGGGGTCGAGTTTCCAGATTCCTTGTTCGTTGTTGAAGTCATTGTCATCGCCATCTTCTATCGTGGAAAGAAGGGCGGCTTCAAGCGAGTTGTTAAGCGAAGCGCTTATCGGGCTATCAAGAGTTGGCGAAACTCCGTTTGGAGCCATCCCCCCGATCGCAAGAAGTCTTTGTCCGAACAGAGGGGCTTCAACGGATTCAAGGTCGACTAGCCAAAGGCCGGATTTGTCGGAATTTTGACCCATTCGAAGTCGTGACCAAAACGAGAAGGCATTGCTGCGAAGCCCCGTTAGGGAACCAAAGATCTGGTGGCGTCTTGAGTTGTCGAGTGTACCGTTTAGGTCAACTAATGGAGCGGTTGATCCGTGGACATGTAGCTGAGGTGCTTGTGAATTCGCATTTGCGGTTAGCACCAGGTCGGTCGCGTTTAAGCTACGGTTTTCCAGCGTGGCGATAAAGGCGATATCCGCTCCTCCAGTTGAAACAATGGATCGAATACTTTCGAACTGGCCGGATTCCCCGGCGATGTCGGTCGTCTCGCCGATCACTCCAAGGGTATAGATTTGGCCATTGTCATATTGAAAGGCGGCGTCGACGAATTCTGGGTTCTTGTTCGCTTCAGCCAGGAACAAATTCAAGCTGGAGATTAACTCTGCTTTAGATTGCTCGTCTAAAGGAGCTTCGGAGACGGGGGGCATAATGTTGTTCCCGGTCGCGCTGACACGGGTGATGATCGTTTGAATTCGCTGCGGTCTCAGAAGCAGGTCCTTTGAATTCTGAATCTCTGTTAAATCGAAATTCTGTTGTGAAACACCGCCCTCCCCGTGGCAAGTGATACAATTTGTCTGAAAAATGGGATTGATACGATCTGCAAAAGCGGAATCGATTTCGGAATTTACGAACTGGCCCCCGAATGCGACCTGACCTGCTTCGTTGATGCTTGGAATCGAAAACGAGCCAATCGTTTGCGGAGTTGTGGTTCCAGCATCCTCACCGGTTAATGATACAAGAGTAAACGTATTGGAGGATCCGCTACTAGTTAGGAGCAGTAGAGCGAAAACAAGAAGTGCATTTTGGATCGTCTTCATGCCGTGATGATGTTGAGCGGATCGAAATTTACAGGTTGAGAGGGAAAAATTTCCGGCATCGCCGATGCCGGGACTCCCATCCATTTTTCTAAAATTGAGCGATACACCGTTCGGAAATCGACGTTGAAGTCCATACTGTTGCGTTTGACGCGAGCATCTTCAGCTAAATCTGGATACAATCCGTAGTACTGGTTGCCCGCGACTTTGCCTCCCATTACGAATAGGGATTCGGCAGCTCCATGGTCGGTGCCGAGGCTACCGTTTTGAATAACCTTTCTTCCAAACTCGCTAAATGTCAAAATGACGACACGATCCCAATTACCTTGAGCTTTCATCTCCTGAACGAATGCATCCAGCGAGCCATTCAATGTATCCAAAAGTGTGGCATGACGCCCGGTGAGCGGGTCTCCTGCGGCCACTTGATTGTTGTGAGTGTCGTATCCTCCTTGACGAGCGTAGTAGATGGATGTTTCGCTGCGTCCTTTAATGAGCTGGGCTATTATCTTCAGGTTGTTGGCTAGGCCGTTACTCGGCCATCCTTGATAGAGAAGCTCGCCTCCTTGAGCCATCGCGTTTTGGACGCTTTCGGTACTGATCATGGCGCTGTGGGCGGCACGTTGCACGTAAGCGAGCGTGTCATCCTCCTGGCTGATGCCATCGTCTACTTGATGGTCGAGACCGATCAAATTGCGGTAGAAATTTTCGAGCGATTTTTCCCGGCCGAGCGATGCTCTATCACTCCAGTTAAAGTACTGCGGATTGGAAAAAGTGACGGTAGGGCTGACTCCATTGCTGCTCTTGAACGCGAATGTGGGACGTCTATTTATGAAGATGCCGGTGGTGGCGCCGCAACCGTCACATTGATTGTCAAGGTAACGTCCGATCCAGCCATCCTTTACGATGCTATTGGGCTCTGCGGAGTGCCAATAGTCGAACGAGGTGAAATGGGACAAGTTGGGATTCGGATACCCGACACCGTTAATGATTCCGAGGTCACCGTCTTTCCAAAGATCGTTGAATGATGAAAGGTTGGGGTGGAAGGCGAGCGGTTCTGCGTTGCCCGTCGCGCTTGGACTGTCTTTGTCCGTGATCTTGATGATGCCGTTTGCCTCGGTAAGCCTGATGGCCGGGCGGGCTCCATTGTAAGTCGCATTCGAATAGGGTACTAGTGTATTGAGCGTATCATTACCGCCCGCCATTTCCATCAAGAGGAAAATGGGGCCTTCGCCGCCGGGTGAAGGGAGCGATTGGGCGCGGGCATCAAGATTGAATATCGTCTGCTGAAGGAAGCCCGGCAGCGAGAGTGACGCGGTTGCCCCCCAGACTGATTTGGCAACGAAGTCTCTTCGGTTTAGTTTAGTGTTCATTTCGGTATGGGTATTCGTTGCCTGTAATTATTGAATTTGGTATTCCGGCAGGGCCAGAATGAGCCGCACGAGTTCCTTGATTCCCTCGGTTGAACCCAATTGTTCGGAAACAGCGGAGTACCGGTCGAAAAGCGATCTGACCTGGCTTTTGCGGAGGGAACGATTCGGAAGGAATCGAGCTGTCAGCGAATCCAAAAGTAAGGGGAAGTTCGCAATTGCTCGAAGATTGCTGGGAGCGATTTCCTCCCAGTCGATGTCTGCGTACTCAGACATGGAATTTCGAGTTCTCCCGGTTGTGAATATGTCGAAGTTACGATGGCTCCAAATGCTTGGCATATTCATGCGGAATACCATGGAGCCGGTCGCGAGCCAGGTGTTGCCTTCACCATCGGGTTCTGGCCACCCGGCGATACTCGGTGGAAATAAAACTTCGTAACCCAGTTGCTGCATGATGTCCTCCACGGCATCTTGGGTTGGCAGCTCTGCTCCCAGTTGCTTCTCAAGGCAGGTGAAAAAGTCGCCCGCGTCCTTTATTTGAGCGTTGATGACGGATTCGTCATAGAACTCCTCGCTGAGGAAAAGGTCTTTAAGAAACGGGCGGATCTCGTAATCGTGGGTGTCGCGAAGTTTAGACGCGAGTGCAGCGACCAATTCTATTGATGGTTCGGGTGAGGCGAAGTAGCGCCACATTTTCCAGCTCAGGTGTTTGGCGCAACGAGTGCTTTGGAAGGCTAATTCGATAATGTCGTCACCGTCGACAATATTGCTACCATCGGGCAACTTCGTACTGCCGTAGAATTCCTTGGCGGACCGGTCTTGTTGATTTACATTTTGGTAGGTCGCAGCGGGGTGTAAGCCGCGGCTTTCAGCCTGGTTGACACCGGTGTCGTATCTGAAATTCCAGATCTTGCGACCAGTGAATGCTTCAGCTGCGGCGCCTACATCTTCTTCTGTGTATTCATCGTCGTCGTTTGTATAGGCATTGCCAATACCCATCGTGAAGAGCTCGAGAAGTTCCCTGCCAAAATTCTCATTAATGCTACTTGCGGTGCTGACATAGAGATCGAGCGTACGAATCATGGCGATCGACCAAGAAACATGCTTTACTAAGGTTCGGAAATTCCCGTAGTGGCCCGAACCCACGAGTCTCTCGTCTCCCTCGAAAGGCTGATCGATTCCGGCGACGTTTCCGGCGGCATGCTTGCGCAGCATTTCCATGTAGCGGAATAGTCCGATAAATCGATAGTACTGGCCGATGGGCGCGGAATCGATCGCGAAGTGGTCGACGAAGAACTTTAGCAACTTACCGGCTAGTGGTTGCCCATCTTTAAGAGTCCTGAAGTACCATTGGTTGAACTGTCGTCTCCTGAGAGCTTGGTTCCCGAACGTAAAGCCGTTTGGATCCTCCTCGCTCAAAGCCCAGTTGGGCCAGGGCAAACTGGACCAATCCTCCGTGGTTTCGAGGAGTGAATCTACTGCGGCCTCGACCCCTTGCTCCATCCCTAAGAAATAAAGCGCTTCTTGTTCTTCAGGTGTACCACCGAAACCAGCTCTCATGAGAAGATGGTTCGCGTAGCGCCTTGACCAGGATTCTTGAGGTAGAGGGTCTAGCATGATTATTCTTGGTGTTGTAAAGGAGTATCCTAATATCGGCAGTCGAACGAGGCAATATAGCCTGAGGGGTCAGGTTGAGCATGCCGATTGCCAGTATTGTGCCATTTTATGATTCGTTGAGAATCGGTGGATGGTTTCTTAGTCGTATCGCTCATGAGGGGTTTTCGCGTTCAGACAGCTCCTAATTGCTAGCGAAAAGCTCACTGACGCTAGGCTGTTTTTAGAATTAGAGCACCTCACGGAGCAAGTTGTAAAGAAACATTGAGAAATGCAGGTCTCCACAAGGAATCTGCGTCGCGATACTAAAGTCTTACCCTGATTGTTCGGCAGCCTTTGGAAGCAGTTTGTTTCGCAAAAAGTTGGACCTAATCGATCTGTGCACCAAAAGGGTAGAGGTTCATGCAAGAGATTTGGCCACAATTGAAGCACTGGGTGAAAGATGGAGTCCCATTCGCAGTGGCTACTGTTGTGGAAGCGACGCGGCCATCACCGCGAGGGGTGGGCTCCGTTTTGGCCGTCCGGTCGGATGGCGATGCGTTTATCGGTTCGGTCAGTGCGGGTTGCGTTGAAAGCGAGGTGATTGAAGCGGCTAAAGCTTGCCTGGTGGACGGTCAGGCCCGTTGGCTTACTTTTGGACCGGACAGTGGTTTTCCTTGGGAGGTTTCCCTGTCGTGTGGGGGTCGCATTCGAGTGCGAATCGAACCGTTTGCAGGGCTTGCGGACCCGGATTTAGGAGAGCGGATTTCAAGGCTTTTGGATGTACAGGAGCGGGGTTTGCTGGTCAGCCATAATGGGGGTCACTTCCTTCTTGAGCACGACAATATACGAGGAGCAGAAGAATTGGTAAAATCGACGGGACTGATCCAGAAGGCCAAGGAACACTATCGAGAGGGAGGAGGTACTGTGGAGGTTGAATGGGAGGGCGTGCCCGCTTTGTTGCGGGTTCTCAGTCGACCGAAGCGATTGTTTGTAGTGGGAGCGGCCCACATCGCTATCCATTTGGTGGGGTTTGCGAGGTCACTGGGGTTTGAAACGATCGTAATTGATCCAAGAGAATCGTATGCTAGGGAAGACCGATTCCCCAACCCACCCGATGCTCTGATCTGCGAATGGCCGAAGCAAGCACTGGAGAAATATTCGATAACGGGGTCCGATTGCCTCGCGGCGATGACGCACGATCCTAAAATTGACGACGAGGCGTTGGACGTTTTTCTGCGTAGTGATTCTGAATACATTGGAGCGCTGGGAAGTCGAAAGAGCCATGCCGCAAGACTAAAGCGGATGGGCAAGCTCGGGTTCAAAGATGATTCTTTAAGCCGTATCCATGCTCCCATCGGTTTAGACATCGGCAGTGAAACCCCGGCAGAGATCGCTTTAAGCGTAATGGCGGAGATCGTTAAAAAGAGTCACTAAAATCTAAACGTTACCGAGTGACTGAGTTCCATGAATAATGATGTGACGATTTGCGCGATTATACTCGCAGCGGGCTCGTCCAGACGGATGGGGCCGATCAACAAGCTGTTGATGGAGCTGGATGGCGAGATGATGGTGAAGCGATCGGTTCAGCCCATCGTTGAGGCAAAGCTGGAATCTGTGGTAGTCGTAACTGGTTTTGAAAGCGAAAAATTACAGTCTTGCTTGAGTGAATACAGATTGAGATTCGTATTCAATGAGTATTACCGGGACGGGATGGGCACTTCCTTGGCAGCGGGAGTAGAGTCGATTTCTGCGATTGAACCAGATGGCATATTAGTCTCGCTAGGCGATTTGCCGTACTTGCGGGAAGAGTCAGTGCTTGCGGTGGTTCAGCGATTTTGCGATTTGGGAGGAGAGAAGATCACGATCCCGGTCTACCAGGAAGCTCCAGGGCACCCCATTGTTTTTCCGTTTCGATATGCAGAGGAATTGAAGGCATTGAAAGGGGATCAGGGTGCGAGGCACCTGATCCGCCGTGATGTAGACTCGGTTGCCTTCGTGGAGCTTGAAGATGACGGAATTGTGAAGGACATTGATTCTTCAGATCTGATTTGATCGTATCTGAATATTGGATTCGATCATCCAATCAAAAAAGCCAACCCGCTGGGAGTTGGCTTTTTATTCTAAAAATTTTAGCGGACGAACTACGCCTCAATTTGAGGGCGAGTTGGGTCAGGCCAGTCGATGTGGTAGAACTTGCCGCGATCCTGGTCGGTCCGTTCGTAGGTGTGGGCTCCGAAGTAGTCGCGCTGCGCTTGCAGCAAATTAGCTGGAAGGCGTGCGCTGCGATAACTGTCGTAGTAGGCCAGTGATGACATGAAGGTCGGGATCGGTACGCCGCTCGCTGCTGCCGCTGCTACTACTTTGCGCCAGTTTGATTGGCAGCGGTCTATTTCGCCTTTGAAATAGGGATCAAGCAAAAGATTCGCCAAATTGGGATCGCGCTGGTACGCCTCGAAGATTTTCTGGAGGAAGGCGGCTCGAATAATGCACCCTCCGCGCCAGATCATGGAGATCGCTCCGAAGTCCAAACTCCATCCGTACTCTTCCTGGGCCGCTCGCATGAGCTGAAACCCTTGTGCATAGGAACAAATCTTAGAGCAGTACAAGGCATCGTGTATGGCTTGGATGAAGGAATCCTTGTCTCCTTCGAAAGCATCGAAAACCGGGTTGATGATCTCGGAAGCGGCGACTCGTTCCTCTTTAACGGCACTGAGGCAACGTGCGAAAACCGCTTCCGCTATCGATGGCGCTGCGATGCCCATGTCGAGAGCATTGACTGAGGTCCACTTTCCGGTGCCCTTTTGTCCTGCGGTATCGAGCACGATATCGACGAATGGTTGACCGGTGACTGGATCGTCTTGCTGAAGAATGTCTGTGGTGATTTCGATGAGGAAGGAATCGAGAAGCCCTTCGTTCCACTGGCCGAACACCTCGCTCATCTGCTTTGGGTTCATGCCTAGGAGGTTCGACATGAGAGCGTAGGCCTCGCAAATCATCTGCATGTCGCCGTACTCGATGCCATTGTGCACCATTTTTACGTAGTGACCTGCTCCATTTTCGCCGATGTAGGTCGTGCAGGTGACTCCTCCTTCGACTGGCTTACCAGGAGCGGCACCTTCGATCGGCTTTCCTGTATCCGCATCGACTTTTGCCGCAATCGCCTCCCAAATCGGTTTTAATTCGTTCCAAGCCGACTCTTTTCCACCCGGCATGAGGGATGGGCCGAATCGAGCCCCCTCTTCGCCACCTGACACACCGGAACCGACAAATCGGAAACCCTTCTCGTTCAGCTCTTTCTCGCGACGGATAGTGTCGGTCCAAAGTGCATTCCCCCCATCGATAATGATGTCGTCTGGATCGAGAAGCGGGAGAAGGCTATCGATAACGGCGTCAGTCGCTTTCCCGGCCTGGACAAGGATGATGATCTTTCGCGGGCGTTTGAGTGACTGGACGAATTCCTCCAGGGACTGTGCCCCGTGCAGACCCCCTGGGGTATCAGGATTCGCTCCTACGAAAGTGTCGGTTTTCGAAGTCGTACGGTTGTAGACCGAAATGCGAAAGCCGTGGTCGGCTATGTTGAGGGCGAGGTTTTGACCCATGACCGCGAGGCCGACGAGTCCTATATCAGATTGTGAGTTTGACATCGGTAGATTCAGATGAAGAGCCGCCATATAAGGGGGCTGAGGCACCGCCATCAAGCCTGAAACCCATTTCTACCTGATTAATTCACACACGTGTGTGGAAATGGGAGTGGCTGAATCTAAAACAGGTGTCAGAATTGCACCTAGACTTTGCTCGGAAGCCAAGGGGCGATCATGTCGACAATCGGGGTGAGAAGCTCTGGCTCATTCCGGTTGTATACCCAGTTGATGCAGATAATCACGCAAGTAGCCGCAATAATCGGGTACATTACAAGCTTAGGCAACGTGCTGAGGGTCTTGAATATTGAGTACGCGAAAATAATCCCGATCACCCCCATGGCATAAGGAAACCATGGTTGAGTGTAAAGGGGCTGCAAAGATTCGAATAGTCGTTCCACGTAGAGCATCTTGTTGTGCGATAGTTCTCCAAAAGGCTTAACGACCTAGTAACGGTCCGACTTAAGCCGCTATCGTGGAGTATTGTCGGGGCAATTGACCCATTCGGTCGGGCCGTCGAGATAGTCCTCCCGTTTCCAGATAGGGACGCGGTCTTTGGTCTGATCGATGATGTACCGACACGCATCGAATGCGGCGTCGCGATGGGCGGCACTTACGCCCACCCAGACTGCGATATCACCGATTTTCAAAGTCCCGACACGGTGGACACAGGCCGCGGCTTCAACGCTAAATCGGTCTTTCGCCTCTTCTATGATCCGTTGCCCTTCCTTTTGGGCGAGAGTTTGGTACGAGGTGTATTCCAGCCCGTTTACCGGTTTTCCCTCGTTGTGGTTCCTCACCCAGCCTTCAAATGAAGCGTAGGCCCCGGAAGCGTCGCGAAGAAGCTTTTTCCTCAAGAATGGGGGGTCAATTACCTGGTCCGAAATTTGAAAACACATAATGCTGCGAGGTCTTTGCCAATCGATCAACCACCGGCGACAGGCGGAATAAATACGACCGTGTCGTTGTCCTTCAAAGTAGAATCCCAATCAGAGAAATCCTCGTTGACGGCTACTTTGAGAGAAGATTTCTCCAGCGAAAACGAATGTTGATCTTTCAGTTCAGAGTACAAGGTCCCGGGGGTTGCCGCATTGGTTTCAATCGTTTCGAAAGAGCAGCCACGCTGCTCTTTTAGAATGGCGAAATATTCTATGGAAATCCTCATTGCTTAATGGTTTTGGCCTTCATCTGAGTTGCTCGGATATTCAAAATGGGGTATTAAGAGATTTGCCCGAAATGTCTAACCCGACTTTCCAGTGATTTCCACCAGCGACTTTGCCGATGCGTTCGGAAGAAACTAGGTTATTTACCGAACTTAGGAAAGCGCCTCGGGCTGCTTCGACCTCTAGAAGTTGAAATTAAAGAGATTTAGCATTTTGATGGCTGACGGATTCTGCGGGTTTTCGAGTTACTCGATTCCATTTTACTTTCGGTACGAAAGGCCGCTTTCGATGGAGGGCGCAGATCTTGCGGAATAGCCAAATCCGCCACCGAACAGCGAAAGGCGGATGCGTACAACCGGCGAGGACGGAGTTGATCGCGGCAGGAATCTTAAAGGGCGGATTGGGAGTCATGAATACGTCAAAACAGCTGTTGTCGTAGTAGGCTTCGATAAGGTCTCGTACGACTCGTATCCGGCTTTTTAGGGAACGGGTGTAATTGGAGTAAACGTGCTTGCGGGGCGGGCTGTCTTTTAGGGTGAGTTGTG
>JAUHWE010000712.1 GCA_030424825.1 Verrucomicrobiia bacterium | reverse complement strand
CTCAGTCAAGATACGGCCACTGGAATCGAGATGCTGGAACCGATTCAGCAAGTGCAGCAACTGACTGACACGGTCGATCTCCCACCCTTGCCAGGCAACGAACCGCTCACCGTCGAGATCTCGCTTAGATTTCCGCCTCAATTCAAGTGGCTTGCGGGCCAATCCGCTGTCAAGCATCTCCCAAGGGAAATAGGTCGGAAGCACCAGTTGTCCCGCAGGTTCCAGGTGACTCAGGCAACGATCTAGGCAGGCGTCCATATCCCTGGAATCAAGAAGCAGCTGGAACGTGAATCCGGGTATGAGAAGGGTGTCAAATTTCGAGCCCAAGTTGAAGCTGCGCAGATCTCCCTGCTCCAAAGGAACATCCAACTCCAAGGAGGAAAGCTTCGTTCGACAAATATCAAGCATTTCAACCGAGGAATCGACTCCCGCTACCTCTATTCCCTCTTCTGCAAGCCGACTCAGGATACGGCCCGTTCCACAACCCAGATCGAGGACCCGCCCAGGATTGGACTCAATCAGGAAACGATAGAAGGGATAATCATCGAAGTCCGAAAGCTCGTCAATTAGGTCGTAGGAAGCTGCTTCGATTCCGCTGTATTCGTATGGCTTTCTCATGCCGTGTGGCCAAAGTGGCGATGGAACGTAGTCTCACAACAAGTTTTTTCCCTCAAGCTTCACCTTTTCGTACACCCACGCGGCCTCCAATCACCAAGACACTCATTCTCGAAGGAGGAACCTACTCAGCTAAGCCCAATCCTCTAATAGGTATAAGACACCAGCCTAAGTAAAACCGAAGGGCGAAGCTCAAGACCGGCACCGCGGATTTCAATGTCGTGGGCCCGGTCTGGAACTGCCCGATCGCGGCGTACGGCCCCGGGGACAGTGCGCTGGATCACACGCCTCACGAGCGGCTGGATCTGGCGGAGTTCGATCGGTCTGTTGATGTGCTGACCGAGGCGATCGCGATGCTCGCGACCGAACTCGCCAGTCAGCGACATCCCGATCCGGTAGGCAGCGCCTGAGCGATCGGTTCTTCTGTCGATCAAAAAGCACCCGAAAAATCCACTATGGCCAAAACGAAAACGCGCATTTTGCTGATCGATGACGAGATCGATTGCCTTGACCAACTAAAGGCTTCCCTTTCTTCGAAAGAAGACCAGTGGATCCTCGAATATTCCAACAATCCCCAGCAAGCTCTTGAATCAATCATAAGCAATCCCCCCACGATTGTCATATGCGATTACCGCATGCCTCAGATGAACGGAGCTGAGCTACTGCGCGAAGCCGAAAAGGCACATCCATTTCTGCACCGTTTCATCGTAGCAGATCGGGACGAACTGGGGATACTCGAAGACGGGATCGGAAGCGCGTTTCATTTTCTGCCGAAACCCTGCCCCGCGAATCGCCTTCTTTCTGAAATCCAACGATGTCTTTCAATCGAGTCTTGGCTCGGGAAAACGCAGATAAGGAATATAGTTGGCACCCTTGGAGAACTTCCCAGCTTGCCATCGCTTTACATTAAGATCGTCGATGCGCTGAACGACGATGGAGTTTCCATCGATGAGGTTGGAAAGGCAGTTTCTACCGACCTCACTATTAGCGCTAAGATTCTTAAAATCGTAAACTCTTCCTATTTCGGTTTCGATGAAACCATTTCCGATATCACCCAGGCCGTCAGTGTCCTTGGCATCGAGACGGTTAAAAACCTAGTACTAGCGATTCAGGTTTTTAACGATAACCAAGGTGGAGAGCAAAAGACGCAAACGGATCGACTCTGGCATCACAGCATGAGCGTCGCGATCGGCGCTAAGAATCTGATGATGTATGAAACCGGAACCTCGCGACTCGCAGAGGGTGCCTACACATCTGGCCTTTTCCACGATATTGGAAAGCTAATCATGCAACGGGCCGCTCCGGATGCTTACCGGTCTGCCCAGGAGTTTGCGCAAATGAAACAAGTTCCTTTATGGGAAGCGGAAAGCGAGGTCTTAGGCTGCAATCACGCCGAAGCAGGTGCCTATCTACTAGCTCGATGGGGACTGCCAGTGGAAGTTGTCGAGTCTGCGGTCTTTCACCACGAACCGGTAAATGCTTCCGGGTCCTCGTTCTCAGCCCTAGCAGCGGTATACGTCGCTAATCGATTACTTTCGGAGAAGGATTCGAATTTAGATTCCGAATACGATTGCCCATTTATATCCGGATTAAGGAAAGCAGACCAATGGCCCGTCTGGAAAGAGATCGTCGCGAACAATAGTAACGATGAGAGCGCCCCTCAGCCTAAAGAAACGAATGCTATCCCGGAGGAACCGAAAACCAAATGGGATCCCGAAGCCGTCAATCCGATCTCGATTCCCGATCCCAAGAGTAGCACGAAAACCCGCAAACCGGGATCAACCATGAATCGGGTGATCTCAGGAGTCTGCGTTCTAGCCTGCATTTCATTTGCCAGCGTCCACGTCTTTAAGAATGCAAACCATGGGTCCGTCGAAGACTGGGAACATGGGACCTTCGCATCGCAAACGAACGAATCGAGCAAGGCAATCTCAGCTCAAGAGCTCGTTGACCAAGCATCCGACCCCTACTTCACCTCAGTAACAGCCGAGGAGCTCGTAGCCGAAAGTTTTGGGGCATCACACGAGCCAATCAAGTTTCCGCAAATCAACATCACAAAGATCTACCACGACCTTCCCATTCCAATTGCTAACATTAATAGCAAA
>JAUHWE010000711.1 GCA_030424825.1 Verrucomicrobiia bacterium | reverse complement strand
GCTTGTTCACATAGTTCAAGCAACTGTAGAGCGTCGTCGTCTTTCCGGATCCGGTTGGTCCCGTTACGAGCAAGATACCGTCTGGCAGAGTGATCAGGCGCTCAAAGGTTTCCTGATCATCACTGAAAAATCCGAGCTCAGGAAGCCCTTTCATCAGTCCGGTTTTATCCAGAATCCGCATGACGATGCTTTCGCCATAGGCCGTTGGCAAAGACGAAACCCGCAGATCGTAGTCAACCCCTTCCACTCTCACCTGGATGCGGCCATCCTGAGGCAAGCGCTTCTCCGCGATGCTCAGCCGCCCCATAACCTTGATGCGCGAAATGACCGGCAACTGGAGGCGTTTCGGGGGCGGACTCGCCATTTCCTGCAACTCGCCGTCAATCCGAAACCGCACTCGGAAGCGGTTGTCAAGTGGCTCCAAATGAATATCCGAAGCTCTCTTTCGAATCGCCTCGGCGATAATCACCTGCACCAGTCGAATAATGGGAGCGTCTGATTCGTCCGGTCCGTCCTGCTCAACATCCAAAGTGGCGTCTCGAACCTGGACCGCGACCTCTTCCGTTTCAGCAGCGTCCAATTCGCTTTCGCTGAGATTGTTCCGGTCGTAGCGAGTATTGATCGCTTCTTCTATTTGCCTTCCGTCCGCCAACACTGGTTCGATCGGCGTCTTGATCAGATGGGCCAAGCTATCGATCGATTCCACTTCAAGAGGATTCGAAATAGCGACCAGCAAGGACCCGTCCACAAATTCAAGGGGAAACACCCGAAATTGCCGGGCGATCGTTTCCTGCAAATAGTCGTCCGGCTCCTTCGGAAGGTCGAGTTCCGAAAAGTCGACAAAGCGCATGGCAAATTCGTCGGCCAGCATTCGGTAGACCGCTTTCCGCTCGACAAACCCTTTTCGAACAAGCTCCTCGAACAACTCGTCAGAACTTATCCGCTCGTTGCTTTCTTCCAAAATCCGCAACTGCTCTTTGGATACGAGACCCTTACGAACAATGAGTTGGATGATGAGAGCAGAATCGGACATAGCGTGCACCCAAAGTAGAGCATAGAACGCTTTTGACAAAGCCTAATTGCATTTCCGCAAAAACGTTCGAACATTGTCCCGCAGCGTATCTCGAGACGGGACTATCCCGCGTCAGATGAGGGAAATGAATCGGGGAACCTCGGACAGGAGCAAACCCGTCCCCGTTTCAGCGGATCTCCAAATATCTGGGTAGCAGCGGGTCGATAGCGATGAAAGTCGAATGCTTCCCGTTCGCCAGCGACACTTCGCTTTTCAAAGCCCTCGCCTACTTCAACGACATGAGGAACTCGGCGTTCGATTTGGTCGCCTTCAGACGCTTGATCAGCATTTCCATCGCTTCCACACCGGGGACGCCCTGCATCACACGTCGTAGCCCATAGACTTTTTCTAGTTCCTGCGGATGGTATAGAAGCTCTTCCTTTCGCGTTCCGCTGCGCTCGAAATTGATCGCAGGGAAAACACGCTTGTTGATGAGATCGCGGTCGAGGTGGATTTCCATATTGCCCGTTCCCTTGAACTCCTCGAAAATGACTTCGTCCATCTTACTTCCGGTATCCACCAATGCGGTACCCATGATCGTGAGACTGCCACCTTCTTCAATATTGCGGGCGGAACCGAAAAAGCGTTTCGGTTTTTGCAAGGCGGTCGCCTCGATACCGCCACTCATGATCTTGCCACTATTGCTGGCGAGTGAATTGTACGCACGAGCGAGACGTGTGATCGAATCCAAAAGAATTACGACATCCTTGCCGGCTTCAACCATACGTCTCGCCTTTTCCACTACCATCTCCGCAGCATGCACATGGCTTGACGGTGTTTCATCAAAAGTGGAGCTCACCACTTCCCCGGTCACCTTGCGGCGAAAATCCGTAACTTCTTCCGGGCGCTCATCAATAAGCAGGACAATCAGATGGGCCTTGGGATAATTCTCCTGGATAGAGTGAGCTAGGCCTTGCAGCAAAATGGTTTTACCGGTCCGCGGCGGAGCGACGATCAATCCTCGTTGTCCTAAGCCAATGGGAGTGAGGATATCGAAGGCCCGCATGGATACGTCTTTCTTGCTATTGCTCGGCAAAGGAGTCTCGAGCACGAAGCGCTCCGTCGGGTAATAGGGAATAAGGTCTTCAAAAGGGGTCACCTTATCCACCGATTCAGGCGCATCACCCATGACCGAAACGATTTTGATCGCAGCTGGACAGCGTTCTCCTTCCTGAGGAGCGGTCGCGATTACTTCGATTTCATGCCCTCTTTTCAGACTGTAGTGATTGATTAACGATGCCGGTACGTAGACACTTTCAGGCTTGAGCTGATAGTTGCTGGCCGCGTGGACAACAAATCCATGCCCCTCATCCGCGACGTCCAGAAATCCAGCGTCTTTGAATGAGAGCTTCTTCTCCGCAGCCAGCTTGAAAATGTCCTCAATGATTTGCTTCCGGCTTGGCTTCTCTTCAAAGGCGACTCCGAGAGCTTCCGCTGCCAGACGCCCTTTATCGATGGACAGCTCGTAGAGTTCGGAGAGATCGACTGGATTCTCTATTTCGCCGCGTTCATCCAGTATCGCTTTGCCGTCCTCAAATTTCTTATACCGTTCGGCGTTAGGCAACACACCGCCCACATGGTCTGTCTCTTTAGGAGGCAAAGGCTGTTTCCATCCTCCGCCACCTCTGCGGTCTGGCTGGTTTTGACGATGCC
>JAUHWE010000048.1 GCA_030424825.1 Verrucomicrobiia bacterium | reverse complement strand
AGTCATGGAATAGGCTGCGTATTGTAGCGGAGGGGCCAAGGCTCCGTACGTGGGTCAATGGCACACTCATCGATGACGTGACGCACGAGGAAGCCTACGAAACACACCCTTATGGGTTCGTTGCTCTCCAGGTGCACGGAATGAATGACGGTCGCACCTACGAAATGGGCTGGAGGAATATTCGTATTCGGCCGTTGCCGAGTCGGTAGAGCATGTTGACTTTGGCAAGTCGCAAAGGTGGGGCATGCCGGACTGTCGAGCCCTATCTGGGATGCTCTCTCTCTCTCTCTCTCTCTCTCTCTCCGATATCCGTATAGAGAAGCGATCCTATTTTTCTATGATCCAGATATTGCGGAAGTGGTTAGGGTTTCCGTGAGCTTGGAGGTTGAGTGTTCCCGTTGGGATTTCGGGCAGCTTCCCCCCGTTGCCGGTTCCTCCCAGAAGCTCGATATTGTCGTGGATGAGGACGCCGTTGTGAGTGACTGAAATGCGGGCGTTTTCCGTTTTGACGCCATTATCGAATCGGGGTGCTCGGAAAGTGATATCGTAGCTCTGCCAGGCGAGTGGGGGAAAGCACATATTTACATCCGGGGTCTTGAATCTGTAGAGGCTTCCGCACCAGGCATCGGGTTCGGTCTCCAGAGGAGCTTCGTTCCAGACGTTCTTGTCCAGATTTAATCCGAATGTATCCATTATCTGGACCTCATAGCGCCCGAAAATGTAGATGCCGCTGTTCCCTCGGTCCGGGTGGCCGAGCGGAATATCCGGTTTGAATGGGTTCCGAAACTCAAAGTGCAGGGTGAAATCCTGGAAAGTGCGCTTACTGGCAGTGCCAGCAGCAAGTAGGCCGTCTTCCAACTCGGCACCTTTCCATTCGGCGGTATCGGAACCATCGAAGAGGATAATCGCTCCCGGGGGAGCTTTTGTCTTACCGAGATTACTGCGTTCGATGCGCGTGTACCCATTCATCCAACGCTTTGCCTCTGAGAGATTACCCCATTGGTGCTCGATCATGGTTCCGTCCCAACCGGCTCCGGGAAGTCCGCCTTTGTATTTAGATAGATAAAATTTATCTCCTTCAACCGAGACGACTTGTAAGCCGTGTGTCTCATTTCGATATTCGCCTTGGACGAGAAAATCGGGCCGTTCTCTTGCGGCAAGCTCTGGATCGATCCATACGGGAGCCCCAGAAGGGGCTGCAATGGCCAGTGGGAAGAATGAAAGGAGAGCAAGGGAAAGCGCTTTGTGGATTTTCATGGTGTCGTTCGGGCGTCATAAATTTTGAATAACGGTTGGATAGGGTCGTTACCAATAGGAAGCAAACCAATGGGCTAATGCCCGTTGTGGGCATCCTGGGGTTGGTCCCAGAGTCGGTAGGGATCTCCCCATTTTATCATTTCGCTCAGCAGGAGGGCTTCCATCTCCTTGCGTTTGGCAGCGTAAGCCGGGGTTTCGGCGAGGTTGATCTGGTTGGGTTTGGGCTTGATTCCGGTCATCGCCACCACATTAGGGTCATGGTGCTGGATGAGGAATTCATTGGGATTGACTTTCAAGTTGAACAACTGGGTTTCCCGAACATAACCATCCAGTACATCATACTTGATAAGTTTCCAGTCCCCCTTTTTGACAGATCGCATTCCCGGTTTAGTGCCGCCATTGTAGACTCCGTAGAGGACGTCACGAACGGTGTCTTTTTCACCCATTAATACGGGCGTGAAGCTGAGCCCATCGAATGTAGCCGGAATTTCAGTACCGATAAGGTCGCAAAAGGTTGGCAACAAATCCATTAGGTAAGTGTTACCTTGAGCCCGGCTTCCCGCTTTGATTCCAGGGCCCCGAATGAGCATAGGAACGCGCCAAGTGTGCTCATAAAGATTCTGTTTTCCCATAAATCCATGTCGCCCAACGGAAATACCGTGATCGGCTGAATAGAAGATATAGGTATTGTCCAACTCGCCCATGGCTTCCAGCTTTTCAAGTACTCTCCCGACTTGCCTGTCGATATTCTCAATACAGGCATACTCCCTGCCGAGTTCATTGCGAACCGTCGCCTCGTCGCGCTTAAGCAAGACGCCTTGTACCGCGACTTCGTCCCTCAGTCCGGGATGACCGTGATGGAAGGGGTGAGCAGGCAAGTAATTTGGCTGCAGATCAGGGGCATCTGGATTAGGAGTTGTTGGGATGTTGTCATTGACGGCTCCGTACTTTTTTAAGAGATCGGGTTTGCCGTAACGGGGGTCGTGAGGGTGAGTGAAGCCAAAGAATATAAGAAAAGGATCGTCCTTTGTCTCTTTCTCTCGCTCCTCTAGATAGTTCATGACTTGCTCCCCATGCCACCAACTTCCGGTTTCGTCTTCCGGTCCGTAGTTGGTTTGATCGTTGCGTCCCAGATACAGTCGATTGGCCCCCTCGTAGGTGTTGCCGATTTTACAGGTGCGATAGGTGTCGTAACCGGCCCGATAGAAGAGGGCGGGCATGCTGTAGTAGTCCGGATCGTTGGGAGCGAGCTCCGCGAGCAGTTTCCTCGGCTGATGCACGTAGGTTGCGGGTTTCATGCGCGGGTAGCGCTTGGCGATGTCTTGCGTCCGCCAGACATTGATCGATGTCTGAACCATGGTTCGGGAGGGCAAGCAAACGGCCCCCGACCAGGAACCCATGTGGTAGGCTCCGTCTAGGACCATGCCTTCACGAGCCAGTCGATCGAGGTTGGGGGTCTGGCAAGTGTCGTTGCCGTAGGCGCTTAGTGTTAATGGCGACTGGTCGTCCGCGAAGATAAAGAGAATGTTTGGTTTCGACACGCTCATCACGGGTGAGCGATCCTGTGAGACTGCGGATTCCGTAATGAGAGTGCAGGCGAGAATCAGGAAACAGGTGCGACAGAAAGGAGAAAAGGGAAATTTGCGTTTCATGGGTATGCGGTTGGAGAGTGACTTCAAGGTTGATGGTTAAATGAAATAGGTCGAGCATACATCGTGTATCCAGAGAGTCTCATAAGGTCTGAAAGGACGGGGTGAGGCATGATCGGGATATCATGAGTCCGTTAAAACGTGATAGGAAGAGATAGTAACTCGGTTGGCTTTCGGCATTTTTCTTCCATAACCAAAGCGGAGTGCAAAGATTGGAGATCCATCCGATGCGCTCATAGAGTCTGGCCTTTTTGAAATGAATGGAGTTGAAACTGGAACAAGAGACTTCAGTACGCGATTCTAAAGCTACTGAAACTGTTAAGTCATAGGTAGCCCAAAATGAATCCGTTGTCCAAATCTCAGGAGTCCTCTTACCGTTCCATTGCAGAAAGGGTTTGGCCGATAGTCCTGGCGAATGCGGCAACACCTTTGCTAGGGTTGGCGGATACGGCTGTCATTGGTCGAACCGGAGACGTGGCTTCTCTCGGGGCGATCGCTCTGGGGTCTCTCGTTTTCAGTTTTGTGTACTGGACCTTTGGTTTTCTTCGGATGGGAACGACGGGTTTGGTTGCATTGGCGGCAGGTTCGGAGAATGAACCAGAGGTAAGGGCGATAGTGGGTCGTTCCGTTCTCATGGGGATTTCTATAGGAATGGGGCTCCTAATGATACAGATTCCTGTCTTTCAACTCGCCCTGCACCTTTTGAAGGGTAGCGAAGAAGTGGAGACGCTGAGTAGTGTGTACTTGCGTTACCGAATCTGGGGAGCTCCTGGTGCCTTGGGTATGTATGCCCTGATGGGTGGGTTGGTTGGACTCGGCCGGTCGAGAGCGTTACTCTGGGTTCAAGTCGTTCTCAATGGGCTAAATATCACGCTCGATGTGATACTGGCAGGCTACTTCGGTTTGGGGGTTGCCGGAATTGGCATCGGTACGGCGATTTCGGAATGGGTCGCGGCATTGCTAGCATTTTACCTGATGCTGCGGATTCTTAAGCAGCGATATCGGGATAAGGACGCATTCTGGTCGTGGGCTCGAGTCTTCAATCTCCCCATGCTAACTCGCATGGTTGTGGTCAACGGGAATATTATGATCCGCACCTTTTGTCTCCTTGTCGGCTTTGGTTGGTTCACGCAGCAAGGAGCGCGATTGGGTGAAGTGACTTTGGCTGCCAATCATATTCTTCTTCAATTCATATCGTTCAGCGCGTTCTTTTTGGATGGTATCGCCTTCGCGACAGAGGCACTTGTGGGGGCAGCTGCGGGAGCGAGGAAAATAGAGGTATTTAACATTTTGGTACGGCGTACCATGATCATGGCAGCGGCAACCGCGCTAATGCTCGCGCTTGGCTCATTGTTGGTGGGTCCGGCGATGGTTAGCGTCCTCACCGATCATGAAGCGGTACGCAATGTTGCCCGATCCTTTCTTCCCTACGCGTCTTCGTATATACTCTTGTCTTTTGTCGCTTTCCAGCTCGATGGAATTTTCATAGGAGTGACCCGATCACGGGACATGAGAAACGCTTCCATCGCTTCGCTAATCATATTTTTGGCGACCAGCTATCCGTTGATCGGCACTTACGAGGCTGTCGGATTGTGGATTTCCTTCATAATCTTCATCGTCGCTCGAGCGGCTAGCTTGGGAGTCCTTTATCCCAGTCTTAGGCGATCAATAGAGGGAACTCAGCCCCTTGCCCAATAGATTGTCGGTATTTTTTTCGTCCAAAATGTTTCGGTGGTGATAAATGGAAGTGTTCGATCTCAAAAGGGATCTAATATCCTTTTTGCTTATCGACGATATTTCGCAACGGGCGATTAGACATGAAGCGGGCAACGTTGTCGTTAAACGCTTTTTGATATTGTTCAATCCTGCCATCGGATAAGGTCGCCAAGTGGGGTGTTATAGTGACGTTGGACATGGACCAAAGTGGATGGTCATTGGGCAGTGGTTCGGGGTCGACCACATCCAGGCCCGCCGCTCGCACCTTGCCGGACTGCAAGGCAGCCGTGAATGCATCCGTATCCACAATTGCGCCACGCGAGACATTAATAAAATAGACCCCGTCTTTCATGAGAGAAAATTGGAGGGGACCAAACATTTTTTCTGTCTCTGGAGTATGAGGCGTGCAATTGACCACGACATCCGCTTGGGCAAGCAGTTCATGGAGTTCGTCAGGCTTTCCTACGTAATCCACGGCTCGCATGTAGGGAATGTCCTTGGGGTCGACCGCTAGAATCCGCATCCCGAAGGCGAAAGCACGCTCTGCCACCTGGGTCCCGATACCGCCAAGACCCACAACTAGCATCGTTTTGCCCCGCAACTGAATCATGGGGAGATCCGCTTTCCGATGCCAACCGGTCTCCATCTTCTTATTGAAATGCTTCAGATCCCGAGTGAGGTTTAAGAGCAGCGCCATGGCGTGGTCGGCAATTTGAGGGCCTTGAATGATCTTCATGTTGGTCAGAATAAAGTCTGCCTTTCGCACCCTAGGATCGGACAAGGTTTCCTCCACTCCGGCACTCCCATGAGCCATCCATTTTAATTTTCTTCCTGCTTTAAGAAACTCCCCGGCAGGGTCGGCCGCTGACAAACCGACCAATGCATCTGCGTCGCCAATCTCGCGTAAAGCTTCTTCACTGGAGCTAAAACTTACCAGTTGAAGATTGGGATATTGTTCGACCAGCGGTTGCATGCCTTCGGTAAACGTTGCCGCAACGAGGACCTTTACTTTTTCGGCATGGAGCATCGGGCCGGCAAAGCTGATGCAAACTAGAGTAATATATAAAGCAAACGATATTCGTTTCATGATTGGGTGGTGGGGAAAGTGTCCTTGTTTCTATCGATGTTCTGGATTGGAAACGAGTTCTATCATGAGATCGCCGATCTCAAAGTCTGTGTTCCCGGGATTGAGCACCTCCATGAGATGATGCCCCGGCACAATGGTTGAAGGATCCAGAGCTGCTGTAAAATCTCCCGGCCCATCAGGATTGAGTTCTAGCGTTTTTCCGTGCCAGCGTACTTTGGCGCTGGTGGATCCCTTCGTATCTGATAACTGAATGCGAAGCCGGGGTGTCAGAAAAATTGATTCGCGCAGATTGTCACCCAAATACATATCGTATGTAATCGCACTGCCACTCGGAACGGATTCTGGCGCATCGGGTGTTAGCCCGGGGAGCGTGATGTATTCATCAGTCGGTATCCAGCTCTGGGCGCTCCCTTCTCCCTGAACGCTGACAAAGTAGGTTTTGGGAAGGTGACGTAAAGTTTCCAGCGAGCCTAGTTCGTGCCAGTAGGATTGGTGAGGATCGAAGTGATTGAACATTTCGATGGCATCCACACCCGCTGCCCACGCTGCGGCGGCCCGTGCCCTTAACGCGGCCGCGCTTTTCCGGGCTGTGTTCCCACGCGGATCGCGCACCCGGTTCTCAGCCAAGCAGGCCCAGACGGGTACACCGTATTTTTCGCCCAGCGCGACACTGGTCTGCCATGGGTTGAGTTGAAAATAGCCGCCAGGGACGAGGACATCGACGAGGCCCTCTTTAAGCCACTGTTCCAGATCCAACCCGATTTTGTAGCAATAGCCGACCGAGTCGGGGTACTTGATATTGAGGAGTAGATGCTTTCCGCGTGCGCGACCGACTTCGTCGAGTTTGAAACGCATGCGCCGAATAACGTCGGTCATCATGGCACGGTCTTCCTCTCTCAAGGCTTTTCCTTGCGCGGAGCGTTTGAAAAATACGGGATGGCGCCAAAAATCGAGCTCGATTCCGTCAACGTCATAATTCTCCGCCACTTCCGCTACGATACCGTAGGCTAAATCGCGCACGGCTGGGTGGGCGTAGTCGACTCCTGACCACTTGCCGTGCTTGGGAGGGTTCTCGGGTGTGCCGAAGAGCGTCTCCGGATGCTTACGCTTAAAGTCAGGAAAGAGGATCGGATTGGACGCATCGTGGGTGTCATCCATTCGTTGGACCCATAATACTTCCATTTCATGATGACGGGCGAACTTTACGGTTTCGCTCAGTGGGTCCGTATTCTGTTTCAGAAAATCAGGCAGGAGGTTGTAGCGGTAGCGCCCTTCGCGGGTGGTAAACATTTCCGCAACTTTAGTGCGATGCCCGAAAACTCCGAACGTGCCGGCGGTGGTGTCCAGGGCAATTCCATCAACTTGAGAACCTGCGAGGGGCGCGATACGTGGAGCTAGAAAAGCCTCTGGTGTTAAGGTGGGCGCGGCAGGTACGCGTGCATCGCCGCCACTGTCGTTATTGAAGATGAGACGTCGGGGCCGCCGTTGCGCCTTCCGCCGGAGTGTATTTGGTGAGGACTGCTTTGTATTGCCAAAGGATTCTTCTACGAATTGCAGCGCGATCGGAAGGGCTGCCGTGACGACCTCGATCGTATGTCCACCCGTTAGTTCCACGACTCGTGTATCCACTCCCGCCTGGCGTGCCTGTACGGCGAAGTTGTAGTTCATTGTGCGATCGAACGCAGTGGAACCGGTGATGAGCATCAATCGAGAACCGGCCAGGTTCTCGACTGCGTTTATGGGATTGAACTGAGCCCAACGGGACGGGTCCGACCCAAATCGCGCGATGGGCACGGAGTAGTTCTGTCCTTCAGGCAATGTTTCCTTCCGAGGAAAATCAAGCACGCCGATCAATCCTACTACCGTGTCAAACGTGCCGGGATGATCTTCTGCGTAACGCATCGCGCCGTAGCCTCCCATCGACCATCCGCCGATAGCCCGGCGGGCCGGATTGCCTGTGAGACCGAGTTCCTTCGACGCAAAGGCTATCACTTCTTCGAGGTAGTCGCCGTAACGATCCCTTTGAATTTCAGGAGAATTAATATACCAGCCATCTTCGCCATCTGGCAAAATCGTCCAGTGCTGGGCCGCAAGCAAGGCATTGCGGCAATCGGTCCGCTCCAGCAGGGAAGCATGATGCCGGCCTCGACCATGTAGGAAAAACAGTACCGGAGCATCCTTGCTCTTTTCGGGTTTAATGACACTGATCGTTTTCTCCCGTCCCAGTACTTTACTATGAAAACGCCGTTCCAAAATCCGGTCTGAGGTCGGCTCCTGTGCCGCCAATGTTTCGCGGGTCAGTCCTAGGCAAACGAGACTTAGGGAGAAATATATGCACCATAGTTTGGCGTAACGAAAAAATGGGTACTTGCTCATTCGGATGTCTGGTTGATAGGAAATTCAATTGGGCCCTGTTGATTCGGGGGTAGGTTGATATTTATTTCGCGACGATAACCTATGTGTTTTAAATTGAACACTTATAAAGAATATCGGAACATCGGGAAAGTCGCTTTGGTGGAGACATAAACTACCTATTCCTTGGGCTTATAGAAACGGAAGTAATCGTAATCGGCTTTGCTGGGAATGGGGTCGCCTTGGTGATTCCAATTGGCGGAGATCGCGGTTAGCCAGACATTTATTGCGTCGTGCACATGCTCATCGGCGGGGTACTCGGCGATTTGAGTTACCTGATCGTCTACGTAGAATCGGACTCGTTCGGGTGTCCATTCGAATGCGTAGGTATGCCATTCACCTGCATCGAAGCCAGGAATGAGCGTTCTATTTTCAGGAGGTTTTGGGAGTCGATCCGATTCGGTTCCTTGCTCATCCCAGACGACCGTATGTTGTACAAAGCGATTGAGGGTATTTAGATCCGGTTCGAAGCGATGCTCGGTCGGGTTTTCGAAACCATCAATTCCAGTACGGCGGATACCGGGGAAGGTGTTGGATACCGTATCCTTGTGCAGTTCGGCGGCCATGGCCCAGAAGGAGTGATGCCAACCGCGTTCTGCACCGGTTCCGTTCCCAAGCCTGGCCCTAACTTCATAATAGCCGTAACGGAACTGTTGAGTGGAAACGATGCCTGCGCCGGAAGCGGTTTTTCCTTCAATCGGCTCGTTCAATACCCGCAGATCGAGCCTTAGCACACCATCTACAATCGAAACGTTTTCCCGGCGCTGGATACTCCTGTGCTTGTTGTCTTCCCGGTAGGCCCACTTCGAGGTGTTTAGTTCTGTTCCTTCGAATTCATCATGCCATTCCAGTACATAATTTTCAACTGGTGGAGCAGCGTCCTGAACGCTTTCGTCGGCATGGGTATCTTTTCTAGGATTCTGATCGGCACATCCCGAGGCAATTGTCACCATGAGTATAGACAGCAGACATGGAGTTCGCTGTGACGATGAGAGAGACGATCGGAGGCTTTTAATCAATCGTCGAAATGGTTAAGGGAGGTAATGAATGAAAACGATAGGCGATGAGAAGAAATTGGTAATCTCTCCTCTGCTGGATTAACACTTTTCGATGGTAGCATAAGACGGTTAAAGTTTTATGTGTGATGCCTGAGGGGACAATATTTTATCCTTTGTCTACTTTCGCTGCAATTTGATAGCAGTGACGGTCGGGCCGGTTCCCGCTCCACCTGTGAGCAGGTTTAGGCGATAGCGCAATTTTTTGGCGGGCGAATCTAGCGTAATAGAATAATAGATACTCTTATCGTTTTTTATAGTGGGCTTGAGTTCGATCCATTCTGATTTGTTGCCGACTTGCAGACTTGCGCTGACGCCGGATTGTCCTGGCCATGAACCGGTGATGATCAACTCATAGTCGCCTGCAGCATACGAATTCTCGATCCGGGGAGACGTATAGGTTTCGAAAGGCTTGCGCCGCATGATGTCGCCTAGATCCGCGTTGACGATTTTGTGCGGGCCATGCGATGCGACGGTAGTGCGACGGTTCAGAGTAAAGCCATCTGCCGCTCCCCAATAAATGAATGACCCGATGCCATGGTTACCGGTTTTCTGTCCTAGTCCCAATGCAATAGTCGGTCCGGTGTGATTTACTGCTACGATATCCGGATAACCATCCTGATCGAGGTCTGCCACGAAATTGGCTGAACTTGAATAGGCGGGAAGCACGAGTCGATTGGAGGCGGAGTACTCATTTTGATCGTCGGGTCGGTAGACAAAGAGTCCCACAGTTCGAGTCGTTTCGCCATGGTAGTTACTGTATAAGACATCGAGGTCCCCGTGGCCGCGCGTGTCGGCCACTGATACCCAATGGCTGCCGAAGGTCGGAAGCGGTGTGCTATTTTTCAGACTAAAGCGTCCGTTGCGGTTCCAGTAGATAGCCGAGTTGATGGCGTTGCGACGACCAGTCATCTCGCGATAGTGGGTGGCGATAACGTCGGGCTTACCATCCTTGTTCAAGTCGGCTACGGTGAGCCGTTGAATCTGGTAGTCGGAAAGGATACGCTGGGCGCGATCAAGCAGCGGAATGCCATTGGCGTCCAGTGGACAAAACAGCCAGCCGCCTCGTCCGCCGAGAATGATATCGAGTCGACCATCCCCATCGAGATCCGCTATTCCCGACGCAATGATGGGCAAGCCGGGTTTATAGTAGACAGGAGATTCGAACCCATCCGCGGAACCGCGGAGGATGGCGAGATTGCGGCCTTCGCCCTCGATGAGGCCGACGACCAAATCGAGTCGACCGTCACTATCGAGGTCCGCGAGCGAGGTCGAATACCCCCGCGAGGGAAGTGCCCAACGCCGGATTTCTTCGACGCTGCGATCCGCTGCAATCTTGGCGACCGCCACTC
Organism: Verrucomicrobiia bacterium; assembly: GCA_030424825.1. Taxonomy (GTDB): domain Bacteria; phylum Verrucomicrobiota; class Verrucomicrobiia; order Opitutales; family Opitutaceae; genus Pelagisphaera. The sequence goes on along the minus strand of JAUHWE010000048.1, from coordinate 3,348 downwards.
CGCCATTCTCGGTAAAGGCAATTGCGGCCCGTCCTTCGTCAAAGATATCTCCAGCGCTCGAGCTGAAACCGGTTGTCAGGGGTACGTTGGTTAGGGTGGCACGGTTGTAAGCACGGTCCGGATTGCCCCAATAAATGAACGAGTTCATGGACTCACTGGTGTGAGTGTGACCGCTGCTGCGATTGGCGATAAAAAGGTCCGCTGTGCGATCACGGTTTAGATCACCGATGGCTATCGATACCGCGCCAAAACTCGTTAGCTCTTGACGTCTGGCTGGTGTGAAGCCGTTTTCACCGCCCCAATAGAGATAGCTGGGAACATCGAAAGTGGCGTTGTCGCGGCTGTTTGTGAAGGCCAGATCGGTATAGCCGTCGCCATTGACGTCGCCAGCCCGTACCGTCGTTCCCCCCGTTACGGGCAGCGCGGTGTGTTGGGAAGGGGAGAAACCGTTGCCCGTATTCCAATAGACCTGTGCGTTGGCTTGGTATTTCACACGACGCTTGGTCATAAATCCTGTCACCGCGAGATCGATACGGCCATCGCGATTGAGATCGGTGGCGACCACGGAAAGTGGTGTTTGGGCGGGAAGCGTGGACCGGGTCCAGTTGGCAAAATCAGAACCGCGGTTGAAGAGCAACTCGAGCGCTGCCCCGGCTGCGGCGACCGCGAGATCGAGCTTTTGGTCCCCATCAAAATCCGCAATAGCAAGTTCTCCTGCAAAACCATCGAGGAAGCCTCGGCCCGCTACTGGGGTCTCGATTACCCGGTCTGCAGAAAACCCCGTATCGCTGCCGCTGAATACACGCACTGACGGCCAATCGCCACCTTGGAGGAAAACGAGATCGAGATGGCCGTCTCCATCGAGGTCACTGATCTTCACATCAACGGCATGACGTGTGGGTAATTCACTCATTCGCTCGGGTAAAAACCCGTCTTCGCCCTGCCAGTAAATCTGGGCCGGGGCGGTAGCGCCTTTCACAACGGGGGGAGCCTTCGTGGCCAGGGGACCCCCTGAAGCGAACACCGTGTCATCCTCCTTGCCCATGTTCGCCACGACGAGATCGAGGCGCCCGTCACCATTGAGGTCCGCGACGGCAACACTAGTGGCAGATTCCGTCGGAAACTCGGAACGGCGGTTCGCCGAATAGCCGCCCTCGGTGCCCCAATAGACGAAAACGGGAAAATGGTCGTGGGTGGATCCGTGGATGAAATTGGTGAAGATAATTTCCGGTCGTCCGTCGCCATCCAGATCCTCAATCAAACTGCGTCCGCCGCCCATCGAGGGTAAAAATTCGACGTGACCTTCTGCCTCCGCTGCCCGCATCCAGGCGATCTTTTCGAAGACACCCCCTTCGTCAGACAGAGTGGGCAAAAAAGAACGGAATCCATCTACGGGATGTTGGTAGTAAATCAGACTATCGGAATTTTCGTAAGGGCTATGGTCATTGTTGATCATGAGTTCCGGATAGCCGTCGCGGTCGAGATCGAACCAGTTGATGAGTTTCAGTTCACCTCCGCGTGAAACGTACAGGTTCTGCCCTGCATTTCCGAGCTCGCCCTTTGAAAGCTGTTCAAACCCTTCGTGATGGAATACGGTTTCGGCTGCAGGTAAATTCAGAATCGCGCATTGGAAAAGGATTCCAATACAACTCAGGCGGATTGATTTATTCAAATGTATCATTTCCATGGATTCTCCCAGCGTGTGGCTTCCACACCGGTTATACCGTCGCGGGTGATGTAGTAAACGGAGACCAGGCTGCCATCGGGCAACTCGGTAGATAAAGGATACCCGTTGTCCCCGGGTCGACCGGATCCATCGGCTCGGAGTGACACGATGTCTTCCTCCAGCCAGGTGCGTCCATTGTCGCGGCTCAAGGCAGCTCGAATCCCAATCGGGTTATCCCGAAAACCGTAGGTGCAAAGCATGGTGCCATCGCGGAGGGTGAGCAGGTGCGGGGGATGGCCGTGCAGTGTCGTTTCAGTTGCCTTCGACCAGGTCTTGCCGTGATCCGTCGAACGGGCCGTCCACATTTTTGTGCCGAGTGCGGGCTCCGTTCGCATCATCGCGACGATGTCGCCGTTGGCTGCTTGTTCGATGGAAGTTTCACCGAAGCTGCGCTTTTTCTCCGGATCGGCGGCGACGGTTAGGAAATCCCAGGAGGCGCCATCGTCTTCACTGCGCAACAGCCAGGTCTCATAAAAGCGGAGGTTCGCGGTGGGTCGCCCATAGAGGGAGTATAATAGAGTGTTTTCGTCGAGACGGAGGTCCGTTGCAGGACCGAGGAAACTCATAACCAATCCCTGCGGAGGCAGAGGAATCTCTTGTTGGCGCCAGGTGGCTCCGTTGTCTTCGCTGATGCGGACGAAGGCACCATAGGCATAGGTCACACGACCGTCCGGTGAATCGCGCACTTCGATTCCTTGCTTTTCGAACTCCTCGCGACGGTCGGCCTCGACATAACGCCATGCGTGGACATTGGGATCAACCATGCGACCCGGCTTTGACAGTCCAGTGGTCCAGGCAGGATTGGGGGCTTCATGGTCTGTACGCTGCCAGGTTCTCCCACCGTCTTTCGAAAGGAACATCATCGATTCCCGGCGCGGTTCGAGGTGACTCGAAGTGACTTGTGCCCCGAATCGCACGTATAAGTTGCCATCGGGTAAACTATATAAAATGGGAAAGGCGGAGTATTGCCCCGCCTTCCGGTATATGACAACCTGCTCGGCACCGGGCACGGGACGAGGTTCCGCTGCTATCGCGGCTAAGGACAGCGAAAGATAGCAAAGTGCAATTTTAATCGGAGTGATTTTCATATCTATGTGATGGGTAGTGTGACACCTTCCAGTTGGGTGGGGTATAATAGTTTAGCGTTTTCGGGGTAATGGAAATATTGAATGTATATAATTAACAATGACGATATTTTTCCACTCTTCATTTTTGAAGGGCGTGTCGAATCCGAGTTTCGCTGGCATATTTAAAGAGGATGGTGAAATTAGAATCACGGTATTAGAAAAGGAACCGAAGGTACGTCAGGAGCAGTGAATTATACATTTGTATCACTTCCATGGATTCTGCCAACGCGTCGCCTCCACACCGGTTATGTCGTCGCGGGTGATGTAATATACTGTAACCAGGCTGCCATCGGGCAACTCAGTAGATAAAGGATACCCGTTGTCCCCGGGGCGACCGGACCCGTCGGCTCGAAGTGACACGATGTCTTCCTCCAGCCAAGTGCGTCCATTATCGTGGCTTAAAGCAGCTCGGATTCCAATCGGTTTATCCCGATAGCCATAGGTGCAAAGCATGGTACCATCACGGAGAGTAAGCAGGTGCGGTGGATGGCCGTG
>JAUHWE010000710.1 GCA_030424825.1 Verrucomicrobiia bacterium | reverse complement strand
ATCGAGTCAAATAAGGCGAAATACTACGAAGCACTGGATGCGGCCCGACAAACTTACGATGTCACTCCTTGGATCCGCTATTTTCTTGCGATAGCCTTGGAATCCCAAACGCAGGTCGAAAAGCGAATCGAGATTAAGCTCAGGAAATCTCGATTCAGTCAGCGGCACCAACTGCTTTGCAGCATTAGACAATGGAGCGTCCTTGATGGAATGCTGCGCAACGCTCCCGACGATCCGGAAGGATACACAACCGCTCGCCAGTATCTCGAGTTGACCGGAGTATCCAAAGCGACCGCAACCCGTGATCTACAGGATCTGGTATCAAAAGGAGCGCTCAAACTAATTGGTGGAGGCCGCGGAGCACGCTACGAACTAAATCTGTAGCGGGAAAAATCGTTCTGAACCCATTAGAACGCAACCGACGATCGGTTGCCTTTTTGACCAGTCCCCTAGCCGCCCGAAATATCCACGACACTGTTGGGTTTCCCAAACGGAGCGACATCCAGACGAGCCACAAAAGCTCTCCGACCGTTAGGCTTGCCGAAAGGGCTCCTTTGTCTAATTATATCAGGCCAATGTCTACGCTAACGCATGCTTGGCCGACTTTTACGCGTCTCGCTGTCGCTGCCGCCATTGCTTTCCCGATCGCCAGCACGAGAAATTTCGCCGCCAATCAAGTCGTGATTAGCGCCAAAGCCCACGAGGACTTTTCTATTGCTCGGGAGAATAAAGATCCAGACGAGCCCACCACCTATGTCTTCATGAAAGGAAGATTCCATGGAGGGAACCGGGCGGACCCAGCAATGGATGATTTTCCGTTCAATAACGTAGTTCTTGAGATCGCGACCCACCTGCAAAAGCAGAATTTTCAGCCAGTCCCCGATGCCAATAACGCGGAGCTGGTCATCGTAGTTCATTATGGCGTCACTTCCCCCGAAACCAGCCAGGAAGAACTCCTCGGCTACACCTCGCTCGAAGAGCGGGGCATTTCCGCAGAAGCGGTGAATTCAGGATCGGGCGGAGGGGTTGATATCGATGCGCTAAACTCGATTCAAGACATGCAATTCGAAATGAATGCCGCCCTAGCCAATGAGTCGGGTTCCCAAGGCTCGACCTTCTACACGTCCCGATTGCTCGGCATGGAGAAAGCATTCGTTGGCATCGCTTCTCCACGTGAAGAGCTTGAGCTTAAAAACATGCTCAACGATCGACGGTATTTCATAGTCCTCATGGCCTATGACTTACCATTAATGAAAAGCGGTGAAGTCGTTCTGCATTGGACCACTCGATACAGTATTCGGGCGATCGGCCAATCATTCGACCAAGCAATAAAAGACCTCAATCTCGTCGCTGGAAACTACTTTGGTAAGAATATGGGCGATCTGGTAATGAAACGAGTGACCGACAAGTCCCGCGTCGACCTGGGCAAAATCGAAGTCCTCGAGGCGGAAGTCGAGACCGACAAAAAGAAGCCGTGACGAACCGGGGGGCGCTACGAGCAGGATCACCAGCAATCTGGCGAGCAGGTTTTACTCTTTGGAAATTCAATCGAGAGAGTGCGTGCCGAGCGTAGCCTATATGGCGAAGATGGTCTAGCTCCGCCGAAGCGTTGTTATGTAGGATAAACATCCTGCTCGCGAAGCGATCCTCCTTCGACCTTGGCCGGATCCCTATTTCTCAAAATCACTCCTAGAGCCTTTTTCCTTGCCCCTAGTCACCCGTCAAACCCTTCAATTCCATCCCGCTCGCGTGCGGGTTCTGGGCCGAGCTGGGGCTCGGCGCCCCCGGGGGATCTCTAACTTACGTTAACGGTAATCCGCGCCAGTCAGGCTATTGAGCACAGAGTCCTGCCACGCTTTCAGTTCCTTGTGTAAACGCTCAACGAGTTTCGGATGTTTTTCCACCAGATTGGTTTTTTCATAGGGATCGCTCACAATATCAAACAGTTCCAAAGTCGCCCCCTCCTCGCCATCCACGACGAGCTTGTATCGATTTCCCAATACAGTCCGTGCACCATTGTAGTCCGACTTCCTGATCTTGGGATGCTTCAAGTTCTGAAAGGTCCGAGTGTATTTGCCGGCCATTTTCTTTTTCAATGGCGTCGTCCTCTCCTGCAGAGCAGGATCGATATAGGGAGCCCTTTTGACCGACGTCTCCGCTCTGGTATCGTAGGACCAGAAGAATATCGGCTTTGGACGCTGCGACATTTCACCTTTGAATAGAGGGGTCAAGTCGATCCCGTCGATTGGCCGGTCAGGCAAAGGCTGTCCCGTCAAAGTGCAAAGAGTAGGCAAAATGTCACTTGTCACTGTATGGGTTTGGGAAATACGATTGTGTGGGATTTTGCTCGGCCACTCAATCACACCGGGAACGCGGATCCCGCCCTCATAGATGTCTCCTTTAAAACCGTGAAAAGGATTGGTCATATTTCCGCTCGAAGGCGTTCCATTGTCACCGCAATACCAGATAATCGTGTTTTCACGCAGACCTTTGCTCTCAAGCGAATCTCTCAGTTTGCCAATTGCCCGGTCCATGGCCGTGATTTCCGCGTATCGCTCCTGCAACACGTCCCGGAAAGGACGGGTCGTCTTCTCTCCCGTTTCGACGCTGGTTAGCGAAACGGAACGCTCGGAATACTCTTTCGGAAGGTTTTTGTAGAGAGCCAAATCCTCCGGCAAAGCCATATAGGGCTCGTGGGGAGAGCCGAACCAAACCACGGCCATGAAGGGTACCTGATTCTTTTCGGTCTCGCCGATG
>JAUHWE010000047.1 GCA_030424825.1 Verrucomicrobiia bacterium | reverse complement strand
CATTTCGGCGGCCCGCCACATCCAACGCCAACCCCAGAAGGGAATGGCCCTCCCTGATTTCCGGGTCGTTCGCCAGTTCCTCACTCAGGAACGGAATTGCTTCATGAATGCGTCGCAGGCTTGCCATGGTCTTAACATAATTGGATCGAGCCACCACAAGGTCCGGATCGAGCTCCATCGCTTTGCGATAGTGCTCTATTGCGGGTATGTAATCATTTTTTCGCGACAACAATTGAGCGATTTCATGCTGTGCTTCAGCGCTCTCCGGATCGGATTGTGACCAGGCTCGCGCCACTTGCAGGGCCTTTGCTAAATCGTTTTCGCGCAGATGAATCCCTGTCAGCAATTGCCTCGATCGACTATGCTTAGGATCAATCCTAAGCGCCTGCTGCAATTGCTCCTTGGCCTCCTGCCTTTTCCCTTGAGCGTCCAGAATCTCGGCAAAGGCATGGCGGAAGCCAGGATCGCCCGGGTGGTCCTCAATCAAATCTTCACAATAATCTGCCGCTTCCGCAAACCGTCTGGAATTAAAGAGAATCAGCAGATAGGCGTTTCGCGCTTCGATCGCATATGGATTGTGGTCGAGAATTTTCAGAATGCTGCGTTCCGCCTCGTCAAATTTTCCCAAAGAAACGGATACCAGATTCAGTTCATTGTAAGCCTCAATATCCTCCGGATCGTCGCGAACCACCGACAAAAGGAGTTCGCGGGCTTTCTCGGGATTGCCGCTCTCTACCAGCAGTTTGCTCAACCTTCGTTTTAGACTCGCGTTGGCAGGCTCTTTCTCCAGTCCGGCTTCATAACGTCCCCTAGCCGCTTCAAGTCTATTCGGTGTAAACTGGTTCGACAGTTTTCGCACCTGGCGTCTCCGCGCTAGTTGTCGCTCACTGTGGTTCCACTGGTTGGTGAATGGGGGCTTGCTTAACAATTGTTCCGAAAGGCTGCGTGCGAGCCGAAGTTCATCCCAGTCTGTGTATACAAGAGCGGATGCAACACTCTCCATTGAAGTGGAGAATCCAGATGAAGGATCGATTCGAGAAACGACTGCCTCAGCCATCCCTTTGGCCACCCGAAAGCTACCCTCGAAAGAAAGGTGAACGTGGTCGCAAAAGTATTCGTCTCCCGGGACGGAAAAGGCACCGGATTCCCCCATTTCAAACAAGTGCTCGGAATCCACTAAAGTGACCTGCCCTTCGTGCTGAGCAGTCCGGTTCCGAATGACCGCGTTTAGGCGACTATCGGTTCGAAACCGAAGCCCATCCAAATCGCGGGCTCGTTTGAACGCCGCCAAGGCCGCTTCTGACTTTCCCGCTTCCAGATTCGCCCGACCTATTTGATACTGGGCATCCGCATGGCCGGGTTCCTTCGAAGCGAAGGGAGGGTTGTCTCGTAAATTGACCCCCACGGTTGACAGGATAACCGGACAATCCTCGCCGGCTGCGGCTGAAATCAGCTCTCCCAAATTCCGGTCGAAATTTTCATAAACCGACTTTAGGCGCTCATCATCTTCATAGAGCGTGTTGGCCAGATAGGATTCCATGCTTTTCCAGCTCCCCGTAGGAGACAAGTGCCTTCCGGTGAGCCTTGCCATCAGTTGATACAATCGCAGCGATTTGATCCACTGGCTCAGACGGATGACGGTAAGGTTGTTGCTGAATCCTGAATAGAAAGTCCCGGCGCCGTAAGGCCCCACCACTTCGTTGTTCCCCAAGTACACCAACAGAAAATCCGGATCGTACTGCAGACAGGCTTTGGCTACCGGCAGCATGACATGCGAATTGACCGCCGAGATGGCCGCATTGATAACTTCGATTTTCCGTTCCGGATAGGTCCGCTCCAGCATGACCTGCAACTGCCTTGACATCCCAAACTCCGTGGCGGGAAACCCCTGAGCCGCCGAACCTCCAAGGACAAATATCCTCAGCGAACCCGGCTCCTTTTTTGCGGTGAACGGGTGCGACTTCATGGGCCGCGCCACCGACCAGGGAAAGTATTTGAAAGTAAAAGGCCAGTTGCTGCGGACGATCCCTTTCTCCTCCACAAAAACGTTTGTATTGTAGCCCACGCCGACCAACCGAAGCCCCCATTCCAGCATCGTGATAAGAACTAACGGAACAATCAGTACCGCGATGATCTTAAATGCTAGTAACTTAAAACGGTTCATTTGACTGGGAAAAAGGTTCCTACCTAAATACGATTCTTACCACAAACAACTTATCGCATTTTCCAACTTCAAAACAGCCGCCTGCTAAGAGAGTGTCCTCTCTTTCTATTATCTGCTCACCAAGGCAAGGATGGTGGTCCTTAGCGAGCCGCGAGTTCCATGGGTGATTCGGGCGTTTGGCGCTCAGGTTATGCCGCAGAGCAAGACGGGCTCACGATCCGAACGACCGGCGTCAGCCCGCCATTCAATACAGAACAGAAATCCTCAAACGTTGTTCGCACGGTCCGCCTTGCGGAGGAAAGCATACAGAATGCCTGCGATAACGAACAATACAATGGCCAGACCGATTAGCACTCCCGCCTCCTTGTGGTCAATAAGGGTTAGCCCCGTCATAAGGACGCCAATCGCAACGAGCGCGATCGCAACCATCTTACCGGGCAGCGTGTACGCTTGAAGCACCGGCATTTCGTGAAAGTCCTGCCTGAGCTTCATCGTCCTTGCCCAGCCCGGGTTCTCGTGCTTCTCCAGTAGCTCCAATACGATCAGAATAATAAACGGGGTCACGATTCCACCAAGCATGTCGGCGATCCTGGAGTTCTCCGCAATCCAGCCGACGATCGGCTGCAGCAGTGCGACATCGGTCAAAAATCCCCCGTTAGCTAAGGCGAACTTGACCAGATAAGCGGTTACGAATCCGGCGATCGTCGTCACCCAGACAGCGGTCAGTCCGATTTTGCGGGAGAACAATCCCCAAACCGAGGGAAGAAACAGAGGCACGTAGAGCAGCGTGTTGATATCGACAATAAATTTTGTGTATCCATACTTTGGAATCAATAAAGCCCCCCCTACCACAACTAAGCCGAGGACAAGCGTGATGGCGCGCCCAATGGTCACGATCTGTTTGTCGGACACTTTTTTGGACGAAAGGTTTTGGTAGGCCTCCGTAAAGGCTCCGGCGAAGACGTTGAGTCGTGTCGTTGCCATACTCGCTGTGGCGGAGGCCATGGCCGCGACCATTAGTCCCATCATTCCCGCCGGCAGCACGTATTGGCAGGCGAGTATGTAAGCCTGCTCAGTATCCGCATTCTGATTCACCACCCGGTAGACGAGCGGTGGCAGCATCCAGAAAATCGGACTCACGAGATATAGCACTCCGATCAGGTAGGCCGCTTTCTTAGCATCCTTAGCCGTCGGCACGCAGACCCAGCGCTGCACGAAGGACCAGTCCGCCGCGAAGACGAAAAAATTCACAATCATCCACCCGATGAGAAACCAAACCGAAAAATCGGCCGCGACCGGGCTGAGGAAGCCCTCCGGAGCGGCGGCGACAAAGGATCCCCATCCGCCCACTTCAATCAGTATCAGAGGCACTACAAAGACTACTGAAACAGTAAGAATCACAAACTGCAGTACATCCGTAACAAGCACTGCCCAAAGCCCACCCGCGATTGCGATCACGATCACAATGACACACAGAGCCACGGACGTGAACGGCACCGACAAATGCCCCGTAGCGGGATCGGCTAGAAAATGCCCGGCAGGCAGAGGCATCAGAGCCGTAACAATTTTTGACAAAGCGTAAACCGCTCCTCCGGTGCTGAACAGGGTCAAAGAGCCCTTGAACCAGGTATAGAACTGCACAATGGAGCCTCCGTAGCGCAGCCGGAGAAATTCCGCCGCCGAATCAACGCCAGCCCGTCTCCAAACGCCCGCCAACAGCCAGCCGACCAGAAGGGCCGAAACTCCGTAGCATAAGTTGATAGCGATCGCAACCGCCCCAAATTTATAAGCGATACCTCCCCAAACGACAAAGGTACCTGCTGAAAACATGGTCATAAACGCCGAAAGCCCTGACACCCACCAGGGAGACTGTCCACCGGCCACAAACATGTCTTTCGAGTTTTTCATTTTCCCGGCAAATACCATGCCCGCCCCAACAATCCCTAGGACGTAAATAATAATGACGATATAGTCTATTCCTTCCATAATGCCTTCCTTTCGCCCGTGTTAGGCGTGCTGCTTTTCAAGACGGGAAATCATATCATCGGTAGGCTCAATCCCGAGACCACCAGTATCGCTTAGAAAATAGAGCCCATCAGAACACCCTATTCCCTTAGTAATTAGATTATGGTTACGCTCGACAATCGAATGCTGATATTCATGCCCAATCACGCCTTCCAGAGCAAAACTTGCTTGTAAGCTGGCAGCGAGAAAGATACCGGAACCAATCGTGGCGTGCGGCAATATACCAATCCCTCGATCATGAGCTGCTCTGGCAATGCGGACAAATTCCGTAATACCGGTATGGCCCATTTCTGGCTGCACAATATTCACCGCATTCGCATCGTAGCGAAGCTGAGCCTCGTAAAGAGTACGCCATTCTTCTCCAACTCCAATAGGTGTATCCACAGACTGGGCCACTTTCCCCAAGCCTTTAACATCTTCCGTGGCGACCGGTGCCTCGGCGAACCATAAACCATAAGGCTCCATTTCCCGAATCGCAGCAATGGCTTCATCAGGTGTGTGCGCCCAGTGCATATCGCTGGATATGCGCGCTTCGCTCCCCAGCGCTTCACGCAAGCCTTCCATTTCACGAACTATGCCCTCGTCAGCAACGGGGGCCGCAAACTTGAAACTGTCAAACCCGCGGTCCAGCCATTCCTTGGCAAAGTCTGCCCGATCTTTCAGGGTACGTTTTGGAAGCCCTGAAACATATCCGGGTACTTTCTCTTGCTTACGCCCTCCTAGCAATTCGTATATCGGCTTTCCCGCTACACGTCCTGCGGCATCCCAAAGTGCAATATCGACCGCGCCGAGAGCATCCAAATAAAATCCGCCCGTGTATCCACGAACTCGCATCAGGTTGTAAAGGTCATCGTGAATCGCGCTGGCTTCGAAGGGATCCCTTCCTACTACGAAATCCGCAAGAAGGTCACCGATAATGGCTGTTGTCGCCTTTGGGGCGACCAGCCCATAGGTTTCGCCCCATCCCACAACGCCGGACTCCGTTTCAACTCGAACTAATACAGATCGGTCGACCGTAGGATAGACTGTTTTGTTTCCCTTCCGGACAAAGTAGCCGCGCTCGTTTGGCTCCTCTCCCTTTCGCAACGCGCCGAGATAAGGTTCGTCGCGAGGGACTGTCAGAATGAAGGACTCAAGCTTTGAAACCCGATTCATGCAGCGGCCGTGTTGGTGGGTGCCAACTTCATGATGCTAGCAAGACTTTCCAACTGAATGGCAAGTTCCGACTCATCAAAGGAATCAAATTCTGGCAAGGGCGCCCGGACCTTCGAGTTCTTGAATACACCACGCTTTTTCAAAATATACTTGGTTAACCGCATTCGGTAAATCGTCTGAATTACGAGTAAAGGCAAAGCCCGCATGTAGAGATCGCGAGCCTTGGCTACATTGCCGGACTGATACGCGTTCCACATTTCTACATGAATATCTGTGATCTCTGCTGCGGGCATGGCAGCGATGGCGCCGCGATTCATTTCATCGATTAAATAGCGAGCTCCCCCTCCACCGATAACGCCGATGAGATGATCGGGAGCCGACGCTCTCAACGCGCTGATACGCGGTCCCGAAGGCAAAGTTTCCTCTTTGACGTATAGGATGGCTGGAGACGCGCTTACGATGCGCGAGAGTGAGTCGGCGTTCAAACCTGCACCGATCGGGGCAGGCGCGTTCTGGAGAATGATATCCACTCCGGGAGCATTTTCGATGACAGAACGCATGAATTGCGACGCGCCTTCTTCATCATTTTCAAATTGCTTTGGTATCAGGACCATCGCGACCACTGCCCCCATCGTTTTCGCCTTGGAGATATTGCTGCCGATTTCCTCGGGAGTTCCCGCTCCCCCTCCGCTGATTACGGGAATCCGGTCTTTGGCGACTCGGCAGACGACCTCCAGAAGCGCCAGACGCTCCTCGACGGACAAATGGTCAAACTCACTCGCAACGCCCGGAAAGACCAGGCCGCTCGCACCAGCGTCGATACAGAATCGAGCTACATGCTCCATTGCAATTAAATCTACTTCGCCGTCCAGTCCAAAGGGAGTGGGAAGTACGGGAAGAATTCCTGATAATTTGGATGCCATAAAATATTTGGATTCCGATTCTTTTGGTTTCCTAATTAGGGTTAACCCGACAAGGGCTAACCAACAATCACTTTCTTTAATTCTCTCTCATCAAACTCAATACCCAACCCAGGTCCCTCAGGCACGACGGCGTGGCCAGGATGGTACTCAAGCGGTTTCTTCAAAAGCACATTACCTCGGGACCCGCGCACATCTTTCGCATCATGAATATTTCCTCCTTCGATGATGACCGCATTCGGAGTGGATACAGCTAAATGCAGGGACGCAGCCACATACGGCGGCATGCCTGAACTGACATGCGGAGACCATAGCTTGCCGAAGGCATCCGCCAAAATTGCGATGCGCTTGCATTCAGTTATGCCCGCGGCCCGACTCACATCCGGGTTTACGACATCCGCCGCTTGCTTTAGGAACAGGTCTCGGAACTGGAATCGATTCGAGAATCCCTCTCCAACGCAAATCGCAGTGTCCAAGGCATCGGTTAGCTTGGAATAACCCGCGATATCTTCGGGCATAAGGGCATCTTCGAACCAGCCAATATTGCCCATTTCGTCGAGCTTGCGTCCCACTGAAATCGCTTCGTGCAACTTGAACGCCCCCAAGGAATCGATCATCAGTTGCCCCTCGCTTCCGATGGCCTCCGACATTTCGAAAATCTTGTCGATGCCATCGGTGGAACTCTTATTGAACCCCGTTTTGAAAGCCTTGAATCCTGCCTTCATAGATTCTCTGATTTCTTCTGGAGAACCGGCACCACGATAAGTCGGACTGCTGTCACGGAATTTTCCACCCAGCAACTGATAGACCGGCAATCCTGTGTACTTTCCAAGAATGTCCCACAATGCGATGTCTATCGCCGCAATGGACTCGGTGTAAAAGCCCGTCGCATAGCCTCGCAAACGCTGACTAGAATACAGTTTCTCCCACAATGGTTCCACTGCACGGGCATCTTGCCCCAGCAGGATGGGGGTGAACAGATCCGTGATAACCTTCGCATGAGCGGCAGGTGCCAATGGAGCGTGCGCTTCACCCCAGCCTATGATTCCCTGATCGGTGGTGATCTTCACCAAAGTCGTAAATGAGCTGCCTATCGGCCTTGAAGGAAAAGAATGGTTTAACCGGTTTCCAATACCTGCGCGATTCGTTGTCGTGCCAACCGGCGGCATAGTCACTGACTCGCTCAATGGCATATTCAGTTTCTCGGTACTGATAACCAAAGGTTCGACCTTAGTGATCTTCAACGGTCCGGAACCACGATTGGCTTGATCAATCTTCGCGGCTACTGAACTTGAAATGGGGAAAGCAGAGGCGATAGCAGCAAGTCCTCCTGCTTTAAAAAATTGGCGACGTGATTTCATATCGGAAACGGCAAGCTTTTTGAGCACTGAATTTTTGTTGAATACCTAAGAAGGTCCGTGATGGTCCTATAATTACGAATACATTTTTAGACAATTTCATCTCTTTTCGAAAAAAGCGGGTTGCCCATCCAACCGTAAGCAACCCGCGAAATTATCGGTCTTAGGAACGCGGACTGGCACGAAATATCGTTGCCAGCCCGCAACACTACTACCCTAAGTTTATACTACTAACTACTAAAAATTAAACGTGCTGGTTAGACGAAAGTTGATCGGATTCATAATCCGGATACTAGCTGGGAGACCGTCTCCATCCTTACGCGTGATGATGAGATCATCGTTGTTCAGAGCGTTACGGATGTTCAGTTGGATTCTCCAATCAACCGTATCGTTCAAAATCTTACGCGAATGCCTTACCCAGAGATCCAAGTTCTGCTCGCTCGGACCGAAGAGTGGCTGCGTCACATCGGAGACCGCTATTTCGTCGAGGCCCACCGGCAGTCGAGGGTCATCCTCTAGGATAGCGTTGGCGAAACCGACACCCACTTCATCCTGCCAGCGGTAGCCGCCACCGACAGCCCAGCCTTTTAAAGCGCTGTCATCGTCAAAGCGGTAGCTGGTAGCGATATTGAAGCGCCATTCGCGAACTTCATCCAAGAGCGCCCCTTCTCTGAGGGTTTGCTGAAGAAGACGTGGCCACTGGACGGTACGAGTCTGCCGGAAGATCGTCATAGCCGTAGAAGGCTCTCCCAAATCCGGCACGCCGTTTCCATTTAGGTCGTCATAATTCTTATACGTGTTCGGCCGTGACAGAAGATCTCCCATAGCCAGCCACTGCGGCTCTCGAATCTCAAAATACTCCAAATAGGACTTCAATACGTTTGTCTTGATGGCCTTTTGTTGGGCCACGTTAAACATAAACGTCCAATTCTTGGTTGGGTTCCAAACGCCTTCGATTTCCATGCCTTCCGATGAGAAGTCGGATACTCCGGTTAAGTTCGGATTTCCCCGATCGGAAACGGAAGTAACCGTCCCTGGACCCGGACCGGGATCAACCGGTGTCCAAAGTGCTTCACGCATACCCAGAGGAGGCACCGTATAGAGATTCTCCCAATCCATATTGTTAGGCCAGTAACCCTGCGAAGGATCGCCAGGCACCCGCTCTTCCAGTTCCTGAAGCGAACTACGAACACCGTTATACCACAGACGTTCATAATTCGGGATGCTCGCGTTACCCAGGGAACCATCAGTCTGATTTGCCGAAACCGTCTCAAACCAATTGAAGCGAACATAGAAGCCCTTATCGGGAACGTCGATTGAGAAGCCATACTCAGTCGTATCGCCTGCTGGATCCGGGTGGGGCTCATTCAAGATCGTAATGCGTCCCGGTGAAGGTACGAAGTTCTCGGATACACCATAATGCGCACTCAATCCGATTCCACCGAACTCCCAATCGTCAGGCAGGTGACCCACTACGCCCCAAGTGAAAGCGTCCCCTTTGGTCGAGTTGTCAGGAGTCGACGGAAATGACAGCGTTTCGGGAAGAGCAATGGCTTCAGCCGTAAACTCGGGACTGTCATCCCGCCAGGATTCTGCTTTATCTTCCCTCCATCCGTAGGTCGCTACGATATTGTCGTTAAGAAAATAGCTTTGCGCCGTAATCGCCATGGATTCGATTTCCTGGCGGTCAATCGAGGCATTGTTGATCGGATCGAGTACCAGAGGTGATCCATCAATCTGCCGGTAGGCTCCGCTGAATCCATCATAAATCGGCGTAGCGGTGCTATCGTAAATAGCCGCTGAAATCTCTTGTATTCTTGGAGTATTAGCAATCGTTCGAGAGGCAATCGTGCCACTGGTTGGCATGCCTGTGATACGAGGGCCGAGGTAACGAAGGTTCCGCGCTCCGCGGTCATAGGAAGCCGTTGAGTAACCCCGGTCCCGATTCGCCTCCAAAACCCGCTCTATCTCACCTGCGGACACGATCCCATAGGAATCGGACTGTTCGTAGACTTCACGCGACTGGTCGGAAAACACTCCGGTGAACACGTGACGGCCTAGCCAGCTGGTTTCGCTATCTCTCAAGTCCAGATCGTAATAACCCGTCAACCGTAACGCTTCCCGCTCGGAAGTGGCGTCTGCAAAAGTATCCCAGCCCGGACGATATGGACGGCCCACTCTCGGATTGGGAATCATTATTGGAGTACCGTCTGCTTCCACTTCATAGAAGAAATTGTAGTACTCGCTCGTATCGACACTGATATTGTTGGACGCTCGGTCGAGCCAACCGTTTTTCGCATTCTGCTTGTCGTAGGCCAATTCAAGACCCGCATTTTCCGTTAATTTCTGCTCGAGCGTGATGTTAGTCGCGTCGAACGAACTGTAAGAGGTGTTTTCGGTACCGGTCAGCGTATTGTTTCTGAAATCGAATACCCAGTCGTCCTCGTCCGACAACACCGCGTTGCTCACATTAGCAGACGCTTCGTCCTCCCGGTTCGACCAGGTAAACATCTGGCGGAGGATTCCATCAGGGCCTGGAGTCGCGGGTCCCGTATCGTATCCCACGTCAGGCCGTACAGAAGCAGGGCCATCAAAGACGTACAAAGGACCTCGATTGGAGGGGACCACACTCCAGCCATTGCCGGAGCTTGGATCTGAATTGGTGGGCATCCCATTCGCTACCCAGTCAGGGATGTTCGAAGAAGGTGTGATGATGAAAGGGCGGCTCGCATCGCGGCTGCCGATTTCACCGTTGAACCGGATCGTCGTTTTCTCCGTCGGCTGGAATAGCAACGCCCCGTAAAGACGTTGTTCGTCTTCAAAAGAGGGCTTTTGCTTAAACTTGTTTTGGTTGTTCAGTCCGATGATGCGCAGTGCGAGCTTGTCTTCGACCAAAACGCGGTTGGCGTCGATTATTTCACGGTGAGCACCCCAACTGCCGTAACGCAGTTGTATCTCGGTCTCTTCCTCGAAATGCGCCTGCTTCAGGTTACTGTTATAAAGACCCGCCGGACTTCCCAGTCCAAACAGAATGGCGTTCGGTCCCTTGGCGATCGTAACACGGTCGGTATTATAGGTATCGAGCGCGATATCGGACAGAAAGAAATTACGCGTACGGTCCGGCTCGGCCAATCCACGAACACGGGTTCGGCCATTCGGATCGCGCCGGTCGCCTCCACCTGCTCCAAAGTTTCCGTCAGGACCGGATACTTCGGTATTGGTCGTGTAGAGGAAAAGATCCTCAACATTCGAGATGCTTTGATCATCGAGGAATTCCTCGGGGATAACTTGAACCGCGCCAGCGATATCTTTAAGGGGTGTCCTGAGGCGGGTACCCGCCAACGTGGAAAGGGCACGATAGCCCTCGTTGTCGTCAGCCGTTACCGCGAAGGGAGAAAGTTCGAAAACATCCTCGTCGTCGTCCTGGGCAATCAGCCCAGGGGCACTCGCCACCGCGAGCGCGAGCAGCCCTCTAAAGGAGCCGCAGATTCGTTGTTTAGGTATCATAGTATTCATTTCTAGTTTTGGTAGGTCTAGATAGCTGTTTGGGCACTATACTAAACCGATATGGGAAACGTTTTATGGGGTTGATAGGATCGAAGATCTGCAGATGCGACCCGTCGCCCCAAAGGGGATCCGTTACGCATCCGATGCTTTTACCCTGCTCTTACCTCCTTGGGTTTTCGACCCATTATTAGGTCAATAGTTGACTTACTAGAGTTTCTACATCCCTTCGAAACCGGTTCTGCCTGCCCTAGCGGTGCTCACAACCTTCTACCTGAGAAAGCCTTCTTAGGGATAGGCACAAAAAAGCGGGTTGCCCATTTCATCAGGCAACCCGCAAGATTATTTGGTTTCGGAAAGCACGGACCGGCACATCTTATCGCAACCAGCCCGAGCTATTCCAAACTAGAATTCGAACGTACTCGATAAACGGAAGTTGATGGGATTCATGATCCGGATAGCGGAAGGAACGTCATCCGCAGACTTTGAGGTGATAATCAAATCGTCATTGTTCAACGCATTGCGGATGTTCAGCTGAATCTTCCAATCAACCGTGTCGTTAAAAATCTTACGACTATGGTTTATCCACAGGTCGAGATTCGATTCGGCAGGGCCAAAGAGCGGTTGGGTCACATCAACAATCCCAATATCCGCAAGGCCCACTACGCCCAATTCAGCTCCGGTCGCGACACCATTGCGAAAACCGACACCCACTTCATCCTGCCAGCGGTAGGCACCGCCGACAGCCCAGCCCTTCAAGGCGCCATCATCGTCGAAACGGTAGTTGGTAGCCAAGTTGAAACGCCATTCACGAATCTCATTCAAGAGAGCGCCTTCTCTCAACGTTTGCTGGAGGAGGCCTGGCCACTGGATCGTCCGCGTCACTTGGTAGATCGTTAGGGGAACCTCGTCCTTATAGGTCTGGTTCCGCGCTACGAGATCCCCCATGGCCAGCCATTCCGGCTCACGGATATCAAAGTATTTGCGGTACGATTTCAGAACATTCGTCTTGATCGCCTTTTGCTGGGCTACGTTGAATGAGAAAGTCCAGTTGTCCGTCGGATTCCAAACCCCTTCAACTTCCAGTCCTTCCGATGCGAAGTCAGATACGCCCGTAACATTCGGATTCGGGTGGTCGGAGACCGTTGCCGTTCCTCCTGGAGAAGGATCAGGATTGACCTGATTCCAAAACGCTTCCCGCATACCCAGAGGAGGCAGAACGTACGTATCCGCCCAGTTGATATTGTTGGGCCAGTAACCCTGCGACGGATCGCCGGGAACCCTTTCTTCAAGTTCCTGGAGCGTTTGGCGAACGTTGTTGTAGAACAGACGTTCATAATTCGGGATGCTCGCGGCGCCGAGAGAACCGTCGGTCTGGTTCTGCGATACCGTTTCGAACCAATTGAAACGGACATAGAAATTTTTGTCCGGCATGTCGATGGAGAACCCGTACTCTTTAGTGCTGCCGGCAGGACTTGGGTGAGGCTCGTTCAAAAGGGTAATTCGACCCGGTGAAGGAACGAAATTCTCGGACTTGCCCAAGTGGAAACTCAGACGGGCAAAATCGCCCAGCCACCTTTCGGGAACGTGACCGACCACACCCCATGTAAAGACATCCCCTTTGACTGAATCGTCGGGAGCGCTGGGAAATTGCAGTGTTTCTGGAAGGGCAATCGAGTCGATCGTTAGAACAGGATCGTCATCTCTCCAAGAAGAGGCCTTGTCCTGACGCCAGCCATACGTGGCAACGATATGGTCACCTAGCAAATAACTTTGGGCCGTTATCGCGAGCGATTCGATGTCCTGCTTGTCTATCGAGGCTGAATTTATCGGATCGAGCAACAGTGGTGAAGAAATCGCCCGGTAAGCTCCGGTGTGACCCGGGAATAGCGGGTTGGCGGTACTGTCATAAAAGGTGGCCGTGAATTCGTTGGTCCGAGGAGTGCCTCCCGTCAATATCGGTTGGGCCACTTGGCCACTCGAAGGAATTCCGGTTATTCGGGGCCCCACATAGCGAACCATCTGCGCCATGCGGTCATATGATGATGCGGTAAAATCCTGCCCTGCCTTGTTGGCCTCGAGCACTCGTTCCCCTTCCCCTGCAATGACACTTCCCCAAGCCGTTGTGTTGCTACTCGTCTCACGTGACTGATCAGAAAACAGACCCGTAAAAACGTGGCGGCCGAGCCAGCCTTGGCCTTCATTACTCCGGAAATCCAAATCGTAAAAAGCGGTCACACGGAACGATTCACGATTGGAAGTATCGTTGCTGAACCTTTCGTTCCCCGGAATAAAGGGCCGTCCCACACCTGGATTGGGGACGTTGACCGGCGTTCCATCTGATTCCACTTCTAGAAAATAGCCCATGAACTCACTGGTATCCACATTGATCGTGTTGCTGGCCCGGTCCATCCAGTTAGACCTGAAGTTCTGCTTGTCATAAACCAGCTCAATACCCGAGTTTTCCGAGAATTGCTGTTCTAGCGTAATATTGGCTGCATCAAACGAATTGCCCGAGGTGTTGTCGGTGCCCGTCAAGGTATTGTTCCGGAAATCAAATACCCAGGAGTCGTCATCCGCCAAAACAGCGTTGCTGATCCCCCCTTGAGTGACGGTATCTGCCCGGTTCGACCAGCTGTAGTGGCGGCGCAAAAGACCATCCGGACCCGGAACCGCCGGTCCCGCATCAAAGCCGTAGGTTGGATACAAAGCGGTAGGGCTATCGAAAACATACAAAGGCCCGCGATTGTTTGGCAATACACTGTGACCGGGCGAGTTGACGGGATTGGACGCTAAAGGCATCCCATTGATCACCCAGTCTGGGATGTTAGAGCTCGGC
>JAUHWE010000046.1 GCA_030424825.1 Verrucomicrobiia bacterium | reverse complement strand
CTAAAGGGGCAGGCGAAAGCGCAAGGGAATTGGGGGGAAATGATTCTCGAACGCGTATTGGAGAAGTCAGGACTGGTCGCGGGACAGGAATACATCACACAAGCCCATCTAACCGATGAGGATGGGCGACGGTATCAGCCGGACGTGCTCGTTCGACTTCCCGAGGAGCGGCATTTGGTTGTGGATTCAAAGGTAAGTCTAGTGGCCTACGAGGCTTGTGTGAACGAAGAAGATACGGATAAGGCAGAGCAGCGGCTCAAAGATCATGTTCTGAGCCTTCGGAATCACGTTACCGGTCTCAGCAAGAAAAGCTACGAATCGCTGTACGGAATCAACTCGCCCGATTTCGTGCTCATGTTCGTCCCCATCGAACCTGCCTTCACCATGGCGATGCAGGCTGACGATGCCCTCTTTGACTTTGCCTTCAGCCAGAGCGTGGTTATTGTGACCCCGTCGACCTTGCTCGCTACATTGCGGACTGTTGCCAATATTTGGAGACAGGAAAAACAGACTCGAAACGTGCTGGAAATCGCACGCCGTAGTGGAGCCCTCTACGACAAGTTTGTGGGATTCTATGCCGACATGGAGGAGATCGGCAAACGCCTCGGCAAGAGCCAGGAGGCCTACGACGCTGCCATAAACAAGCTCAAGACGGGCAAAGGTAATCTCGTTAAAAGCGTGGAGGACATCAAGACCTTGGGGGCCAAAGCCAAAAAAGCGCTCCCTCCGGATGCCGTCGAAGACTCTCTCTTGGAGGAACATACCGATGAGTGAGAATAATGTGCCGAATCCGTGAGGTTGGCGCTCGCGCCACGCCGCGTATGGAGAGGGTAGAACAATGCCTTCACATCGCCGCGATGCTCCGTCGACGCAGGCCGGACCTGCCGCGCCTTCAGATTCCACCCGTTTGTTTCACACTTGCTAAATCGGGCGGATTGAAAGGATTTTATTGTAATCAATAAAAGTTGGCTATTGTTGGTAGGGAGATCACCGATTGATCTAGAGGAAGAATGATTGTCAGGAACGAGCAGCAGCTGAAATCGATACGCGAAGCGGCCCAGGTCGCAGCGACCGTATTGGATAAGATGTGCGCCCTTGTCACACCGGGCCTGAATACCTACGACCTGGATCAGGCGGGGCGTCGATTCATAGACGAGCTGGAAGCGGAAAGCGCTTGCTACAAATACCAAGTCGGCTCGCGTATTTATCCTGCCTACACTTGTCTGTCAGTCAACGACGAGGTCGTTCATGGTATCGGCAGCCTCGATCGCGTGCTGCGCGAAGGCGATATCATCAGTGTCGACGTGTGCACGCGCTACAACGGATACATCGGCGACAATTGCCGTACGATGCCCGTGGGTCGCGTCGCTCCCGACGTGCAGCGGCTCCTCGACGTCACTGAAGCTTCTTTGTACGAAGGGATCAAAGCCGCTCGAATCGGAAACCGCGTTGGCAAGATATCCCATGCGGTGCAACGGGTGGTAGAGAAAGACGGTTTTTCTGTGATTCGAGACTTCGTAGGACACGGTGTCGGACGAAACCTTCACGAAGAACCGCAAATTCCCAATTTCGGAAAGCCCGGCAATGGGCCCAAGCTCCGCGAAGGCTGCGTCGTTTGCATCGAACCCATGGTGAACATGGGCAAGTACTCCGTTAAAATGTCCGATGATGGCTGGACGGCGCTAAGCTCAGACGGCAGCCTGTCTGCGCATTTTGAGCACACCGTCATCATCAACAAGGACGGCCCCGAAATTCTAAGCGTCCCCCTCGGTAAAGAAGCCCCGGTGTTGGCTTAGGAGACCATTTCCCCCTCACCATTCCTGACGTTTTTTGGGATACTCGCGCCCTTTCCGGTTTTGGCGTGCTGGAGTGACCGCCACGGACAGCGGCCACTCCCAAAGGCAGAGTTTTAGGCTTCCGCCATTTGCATGCGATGCACGTCGGCAGCAGTAAGCGAATGTCCTCCGATCCCCCAGTTGCCTTCTTTAACCTCGTCGATCTTGACCCAGGTAACCTCGCGTAGGGCTTCTCCTTCGATCGAGACCATGGTGTCGGTGATTTTTTGGATGATCTCCTTCTTCTGTTCTGATGTGAATACGTTTTCGATGATCTGTACGTTTACGAGTGGCATTGTATTATATGTCCTATTTTTGTTTTCTAATTTGAAGCGACCGAGTGTCGCCTCATTCAATACCTGTACGATAACCGATTCCTATATTGCTATCTACAACACAGAGTGTAGCAATTAACTACAATAAGTGTAGTGACCAAAATTTTTCTATGAGTATCCAGTACCTGCAATTTTGCCCCATAGCGAAAGCCGCAGAAATTATCGGTGAGCGGTGGACCATCCTGATCATTCGCGAGCTTCTTCTCGGGTCAACTCGCTTCAACGAACTCCAACGTGGGCTTTCTCACATTTCACCTACGCTGCTTACCAAGCGGCTGACCCAACTGGTAGACTATGAACTTGTAGTCAGAAAAAACCTACCAGAACAACGACGTGCTGAGTACCAGCTCACCGCAGCTGGCAAAGAGCTCGCCCCCGTTGTTCTGGGCTTGGGAGAATGGGGAATGCGCTGGGCCAGAGGACAGATGACCGACGACGAGCTCGATGTTGAGCTTCTCATGACCGAATTTAACCGTCGACTCGACAGTTCGCAACTCCCAGGAGGACGTACCGTAATCAAGTTTCATTTTCCCAAGCTCGATACCTTCTCGCTCTGGTGGATCGTGGTTAACGATGACGGCAGTCGCGAACTCTGCGTGAACAATCCGGGAAAGGAAGTTGATATTACGATCACTTCTGAATTGAGGGCGTTGACTGAAGTGTGGGCGGGCGACACTACGATTCGCAAGGCGTGCAAGGAAGGTCTGCTCCAGATTAGCGGCAACCCGGTTCTCGTCCGCACAATGAAGTCTTGGCTGGGAATCAGTCTATTGGCACATGTTCGGCCAGTAAAGTCTGTCTAGTACTTGTTGGAGCGGTTTTTGTTTAGAAACTACAAATCCGATCGCATCTCATCGATCATGCTCTCGACTGACAAGTCCTCGGGCGGCAGGTCGTTCTCGGTCAGCCAAGTTGGATCGAAGATGCGCGACATGTATTTCTGGGTGCTGTCGCAAAGAATGGTGACAATCGTTTGCCCGGGCCCTCCGGCCATTTACTCATTCTTTTTGGAAGATGGCACAAGGTCTAGACCTTTCCCGTTGCCTTCCTTTGCGTCGTCAATCTTGATTCGAACTACTGCGACAGGAAAGTTGAGGTTTGTTTGGTAGGATCGGCAACTAGCCGAAAAAAGGATGTTCCCACATGGGGTGATCTAATTCGGACTTTCCCTGAGGCTCCCTTGTTCAGGGAAGCACCTGTATCCACGAAGAAACTCGAGTCGATCGGTATCCAGGAATCGGGGATTAGGGAATTGCTGTATTCAATGATTAGATCTTCCTTGAGACCGGTGCTAGGAAGGATTACGGACAAGCTATTTGGATCGCTCTTCTCGAAGCCGATAGGAAGCTTCTTGGAGCTGATGGGAAGATCGAGAACGTAGAGAAGATAGTAAGAAATACCAAAACGATTTTGTTCATATCCGCTTTCGGAGAATGCGCTATTGTTGGCGAGCCAATGAGAATAAGGCGTCGGAATAGTCGTGTATCCTACAGATAGAAGATCTCCTTCCTCGACGGTCGTCATTCGGGCATTGGTATCCTCAATGAGGTCGCTGGAGTTGGCTATAAAGCTTGAGGTTAAACTCACCTTCAATCTCTGATCCAAGGGGGAATTCGAAGGAACCCGCTCAATTTTGACGATGTTGGTTCCCTCCATTTCAACGATGTTTGGATTGAATTGAAATTGAACGACCTCCGAGAAGGTTTCACCTGAAACGGCTATGGAAACGGTTGCGGTTCCTCGATCGTAATAGTCATGGTGCTGATCGTTGTCTAGAGTGCCTGTGCCGGGAACGACGTCCGCAGTAGAAAGATTTGAATACGATATGTACGAGTTCTCTCGGGTTGAGAGTCCTATTGTCGTGGGGAACGTGCCTATGACCGTCCCTCGATCGGAGAATTGGATCAGGCTTGAAACGCTCATGTTCAAATCAGATCGAAAGGCCCTTCCCGAACCGGTGAAGGTGAAATTGAGGGGCTCCAGGCTATTTTCGTCAAAGCGGACGCTCGCTGTTTGCGTTCCTGAAACGTAGGTGGTGTCCTGATCCGATCCGCCCGTCGATAAAGATATCTGATTGAGTACTTGAGATCCGGGCTGGAACTCTAGAACAATTTCCCGATCGAGGCTAGCGTACCCGGTGGTCGCGATCACAAGCGATAGATAAGCATTTACTATCCTGAAGGCGGGCATGTCGTAAGAGAGGGATGACAATGGTTGAATGCATCGTCGCTTTGATTCGGGCTTTCCGACAACAAAGCGTTTGTGTCTGGGCTAGCGGAAAGTCGGAACTAGTCAATAAATTGAATTCCGTAGTTTGAAGCGTAGAGAGTTTGATTTTTCCTAGAAACGCAATTTAATAAGTAAGTATCTCCTGTATTTTTTTATTGTTCAGGATAGAGATGTAAGTGTTTTTTTGAGAATCCCTACGCTTCGGCGTGCTGTTAACTCTTACCCCCTCTCGCTCTCGTATGAAGGACTGCTACTTCGTAGGGTTGGCGTTTACGCCATGCCACGAATTCATGTAGGGACATCGCTCGCGGCGACCGCACAAGACGAACTAAACTTCGCCTCCAAATTCCCACTACAAATCCGATCGCATCTCATCGATCATGCCCTCGACGGACAAGTCCTCGGGCGGCAGGTCGTTCTCGGTCAGCCAAGTTGGATCGAAGATGCGCGACATGTATTTCTGGGCGCTGTCGCAAAGAATGGTGGCAATCGTTTGCCCGGGCCCTCCGGCCAGGGCGACTTTCACGGCCCCGCCGACATTGATCCCTGAAGACGGCCCCAAGAACAAACCTTCCTCGCGGGTCAGATGCCGTATGATCGCCATCATATGGCGGTCGTGCACCCGGTAGGCGGTGTCGATTTCCGCGAGAGCGACATTGTCCGTTACCCGACCTTGCCCGATTCCTTCCGCGATCGAGTCGCCATCGTCAAAGTCCAGGTGCCCATGTTTGAACCACGACCACATGGCTGCTCCAAACGGATCGACGCAGACCGTATTCACGGAACTGTTCTGGCTTTTCAAATACCGTGACACCCCCGCCAGTGTGCCTCCGGTTCCGATGGCGGTGACAAAGGCAGTCACGTCACCTCCGGTTTGCTTCCAGATTTCGGGACCGGTAGTGGAAAAATGGAAATCGGTATTGGCGGTGTTGTCGAACTGGTTGGCCCAAAACGCATTCTCGATTTCCTCAGCCGTACGCTGCGCGATGTGATTGTAATTATCCGGGTTACTGTAGGGTGCTGGCGGTACGGGACGCACGTCCGCACCCATGTTCCTAAGCAGCTCCATCTTCTCCGGAGCCTGCGAATTGGGAATCACTATGATAGTCTTATATCCCTTGGCATTGCCGACCAAGGTGAGCCCAATCCCCGTGTTGCCCGCAGTGCCCTCCACGATCGTCCCTCCCGGTTTCAAGAGCCCTTTCTTTTCCGCGTCCTCGACGATGCCTAGTGCGGCCCGATCCTTCACCGATCCACCCGGGTTCAAGAACTCCGCCTTCCCTAGGATCTCGCAGCCCGTCAGCTCTGAAAGCCGGTTGAGCCGGATAAGAGGCGTATTGCCGATCGTTCCACAGAAATCAGGGATAGCATGCATGATGAAAACATGAGCCCGAATCGTGCCAGACACAAGCCGCGATGCGGAGAGAATTTTCTAGAGAGCGCCCACATCCAGTCAACCGATCTTTGAACGACCATCAATCTCGATCGAAGCGGATAACCCCTATTCTTCACAAACGACAAATCAGAGGACTCTAAGAGAGTGCCCCATATGTCGATTTCATAAATTGATAGAAAGTGTAGGGCGGGGTCGTCGGAGACCCCGACCTGTCGGTGGTTGACCCTAGAATTGGGATGAAATGTCGCCTCGGCGAGACGACCTACAATATAATAGTCAGGAGAATATCTGCCCATAGGGTGCTTAGATTGAGGCTAATTGGTCTCTCTCTTAGATTCGACGGAGGCCGAATATCTCTATTGCCAGAATCCGAGATGCCAGATGCACACTTAGCCTTTCGCTCTAATCTATAAGGCCAAAAAACTTTAGAACCTTCTAAAATTTTTTGGCCTTATAAAGGTTGTGGAGTTGGGGGTGGATTCTGAGAGGAGGTGGATGTCGAGGACGGTTCTAGTTCTTGATACGGTTTGATTTGGGAAGAGGGATTGGGTCGATTTTTTCTGTGGGATTGAGGGGGGTGGGGTGAGATTCAAAAGGGGTAAATAGGTATAACCTGCATTTTTTTATTGCGCAAGATCGTGATGTAAGTGTTTCTTTAGAGATCCCTACGCTTCGCGCGTGCTGTTAATTCTTACCCCCCCCTAGCTCAATATGAAGGACTCCCACTTCCTCGGGCAGGCGAGTCGCTTGCCGTGCATTTGTCGCTGTATTTTGGTATTTGTCATTTTGGCGATCCCCTTAGTCGCAATTGGAAACGAAACGGAATATGGGGAGGTCGGCGTATTGACAAAACACCCACCCAGTATCCACGGAAAGCTCGAAGGGGTTGTGCAGTTTACAATGGGTAAGACCTTTGTGCTGAACAATCATGGCGAGATTGAGGGTACGCTCCTCGTGCCTGGCTCTCCATGGATACGGCGCAACCGGGGGTGCTCCTATTTTGAAGTGCTGCAAGGGCCGGGTAGTGCCGAACCATCGAACTACAAGCTAATCTTCAACCGTGGGGCTTCTGTGGATACGGTAGTGACGCAGATCGACCCCTTGCTGCTTAGCCCGCCGGTTCAGCCGAATCCGCCTCAGGGTTATCGGACAGTCGAACTGACCGAATACAGCAGCCCTCAGGAATTGGGCGACTTTGTGACGCTGGAGAATTTGAAGCTCAAACAAAATGCGGGGCAATACGAAATCCCGGCGGGCGCTTACGGATTCTTCTCGGTGGCTCACGGATCGGGAATCATCCTTGGAAATCCGGGTGAGACGGAACCGGCGGTCTATCATTTTCAGAAGCTCCGATTAGTCTAGGGGAGTGAACTGCGAAATCCCCCCATATTTAGACAGATGGATTCTCTCGATTACCGAAAAAATCTTGCTCAAAACTGGTTCATCGGTTGAAATCTAGTGGTTATGGAAACCAAATCTAAGCCCTAAAATGGCTGCTAAAGTTAGGGTGACTCTGCCTGAGGAATTTAATCAACACTCTGTGTTTGAATTAGCATTGCACCTCGAAGAAATTTTAAACGAAAAATGGGTGTCGATTGACTTCTCAAACGTCAATTTTACGACTCCGCTTGGCTCTTTGATTGTTGGTCGCCATTTGAGATATTTTATATCTCACCGCAAGACCAAAAGTGTAAGAACGAGCGTCTCTGGTGTCGATTATAGTAATCCAGCACATTCTTATTTGAACTTCATTGGGTTTATGGATTTTTTGGGGGTTCCGAACCAGACTAAAATGGGTTTCGCTAAAGGGAGTTTGAATTATGTGCCTATCCAGGTCTGGACACGTCGAGAGCTTCTGAATTCAGCGGGGTTACTTTCGACCATACATGATGCGAGTCTGAAATTGTCAATCCGGTTAGCGAACGTACTTGTTGGAGAAAATGCTGAAAATGAAGAAAATATCTCAATAGTTTATTCGTTGAAAGAAGTTATCCGAAATTCATTCGAGCACTCGGAATCGGATTATTGTATTTTGACCGCTCAGAGATGGAAAGATGGAAGAGTTGAAATCGCTGTTATCGATGAAGGAGTAGGAATAAGGCTTTCTCTTAGTAGAGCTATGAAGTTTGTTGACGATGAAAGTGCACTAAAAGCTGCACTAAAACCGGGCGTGTCTTCGACAATGAGAATGCCAAACTCTAGAAACGTAAATAACAATTCTGGATACGGACTATATATACTTTCCGAATTGGGGAGAAAATATGGTAAATTTAGTGTTGGAAGTGGAAATTCTTCGATAGAGTCTGGTACGAAGGGAGTTACCACCCAACCTTCGAGGTTTCAAGGAACATTTGTGGGGCTTCGAATAGAAAAGCCCCTCGCTTCGTTCGAAGAGATTTTAGCGAACCTAATTGAAATCGGCGAAGAATCAGCCAAAATTGAAGGAGGACGACCAATTGCGTCGCGTACTTCCAGAGGTGTAAATTCCAATCATGTAGAATGACCGAAACGGACTCAAATGGATACGATTATTGGAATACATTGCTGTTTCGGGATTTTTTTTCCAAAGCAAACGAAAGTAAGCGAGTGTACCTCTATGTAACACCCGAAAGACTGTCTCGATTAGCTGAACGTGAAAATGCAATCGACGACTTCGTTAGGGAGGTTTATCGCGGACCAGGCTGTACTCAGGGAAGTCTTTGTGAAAATGCTTACTCGGTCTACAGAAAGTGGTCTTCAAACCGAAATGGAACTCCGCCGTATTTTGCCTTCCTTTGTCTATTTTCACTGGCTGCTGACCACGAGGGCGATTGGCCAGCACACGCATATTATCCGCGACTTTGGGATTTGCTCAAGGTTGATAAGGAGGGAACACCCAAATCTTTCGAAAGGATGCGGATACTTTGGTCGGATCTTGAGAAATGGTCAACTGTGGATACAGAGGAAAAGTATGGGATTTTTAGGGCCCAATTGGCTGGTAAGAGAGTCAATGTAGGATTGCCAATTGCTCAAACGATTTTGACTGAAGTCGAAAGGCGAAACTTAAAAGTAATTTTCTATAATGCGGACCTTGAGCCAGGTTCAGAGATTTCCGGTTCAAGATTGCTGGAGGCAATTATGCCTTTCATTGGGGGAAGTTTAAGGCCGAGGACCGTTAATCGACTCAAGAACCGTGACCGAAGTGATTACACCCAAGAGTTGGTCGAGGCAATTCATCATGAGCTCATTATTTGGGATGGTGAAAAGTCGGAAGGTTCGATCGGGGTGGGGTCTCAAAGATTAGGACTGCGGTTGTGGCTTCCAGCGCTTGATGATTTCGGACATTTGGCTTCAAGATACGTTATAAAGTGTATCGAATCTATTGAAATCGAGAATCTGCAATTGTCGACTTCAATCAACCCTTCTAATGCTTACTCATGCGAGCCGAGTTCTTCTGTTTATTCGATGGAGTTAATTAAAACCGAAACTCGAATACCGTTGGATGCGAGTAAATTCGATTGGAGCAAAAAGACGGAATTTAAATGCTCGCGCACTCAGACCCTAGTGTCCTGCAAGGGGTCACCAATTAGAGTTTTCGTTGGTGCATTAGATATTGCACAGAAAAGTGGATACATCGAAACTTATATTGTTCCACGTAAGGGAGAATTCTTAGTAGCTGCTATTGGTATCCACTCGATCTTGGTAGATGAATGGGGATCGACTTGTTGTGAATTCTGGAAAGAGATACCTATTCAGCATGGTGTGCCCAGCGGTTGGAGAATTTTTCGGAGTTCCGGAAAGAGACGATTCGAAGAGCACAGTAGCAAGCTATTTATCCTACCTGAAAAAACACGACCAAGAGTTGCTTATAGGGGAGGAGTGCGCTTTAACAAAGGGGCGAGATTCTTTAGGTTCGGGCTTCCCAATTTACTTGTTCATTCATTCTCAAGTGAGTATTTGGTCTCTTTCAACGATTCAATTTTGACAAACAGCGATGAAAGTGATCTTTATGAAATACCGATTGAATTGGTTCGGGCGGAAAATAAAATACGTGTAGTAACCACTGACAGTGAGGTTTCTGAAGCACTTTATGTGGTAGATGATAATTGGGGGTGGAGAGATCGTAATGCGTTGGTATTTACTGACAAATACGGTGAAGCCACCTCAAAAGAGAGTTTTGGTATTTCCGGTGGTTGTGTCGTAAATTATGATATACCGCCATATGAGATGGATCCACTTTCAGTCTCCGAGAAACCATCATGCTTGATGGGTGCTATCCCGGGGCAAATTATTGATATGAATAGATGCAAACAAATTCCCGATTGGCAACCTGTGTGGGTTGTGGAAAGGAGGAGACGTGAAGTTGTATTTATTTATTGTGGAAATAGTATATCAGATTCTTCACCCATTCTAAAAAATTATGAAGAATACGCAACAAGCCTAAAGAAGTGGAAGAGCACTTTATGGAATACCAGAAAGAGAATAAAGAGACCGAGATCTAGAAAATTGCGGGTTTTGCTAAAGGAGTATTTAAATGTAGCTAAAATATTGTGATTGGTGCTCTTGAAAAGCTTCTGTACGTTTTAACTGCTAAAGGTTCGCTCACATGGGCGAACTGGAAGAACGTGTGTGAGATTGTCTCGCAAAGTTCGAATTTCAATGGGTTATCACCCTCAACTGCGCTCTCTGTTCTGGATGAATTAGCACATGTCGAAGTAGCCAAACAGAATGGAAATTTAAAGATATTTTCTTCACCAGCTTGCCTAGTTATGCTTCCGCAACCTGGAGTTAGAACAGCCGTACTGACCGGAGGGCGTGCTCCTGAAACTTTGAGTGTTCTCGAAAAAAATGCAAAAGAAGTGAGCTGTAGGATTAAGGTAAGTGAACATTCGAAAGGTCGGCCAGAGACGCCGAAAGTGGTATACATTGAGGCCGACGAAATAGCAGACATACGTGAACTGAGCAATCGGACTGATGTGAATTTTAACGCTGATCCAATATCATGGATAATTTCGTACTGTAGTGGTTGCATCCGTGATCTTGAACATTCGGTTAAATGGATAAAAGGACCGGAGCCAAGCACAGAAGCAATGGAGTTTGATTTTAATAAAGGATATAGAGGCCGGGTAGGTTTAACGAATTATGAAGCAAGGTTGATACAATATTTCCCAAGGGTATCGCAACCGTATTGGGTACTTCGACATAACAACAGATACGCTCAAATGGATCGTTCTTGGGGCTTATATCTAGGTGCGCATATTAACGATATCGACGGTATCATTTGGGACCGCTTTCATAGCCAGATTGGGATCCCATTATCGTGGGGGGTCCCACGTCCGCTCGGGAAAGCTCTTTGCATGTGCTCTGGGAAGGCTCCAGTTATATTAGACTCTGAATATATTAACGCACCAAAGACTTACGCGACGAAATATTCAATTTACTCCAAGATACCAAGAAATATTTCGGAGCTAATTTTATACAAATTAGGACAAACAGGAATAACTATACAAATACCAAAGACAGCATGAATGATCCTTTTGGAGTTTTTGATCAGATACGTGACGCATTCATATCATATGTGCGGACGGCCTTTAGTACCAAATTTGAGACGATTGAATCTGAAAGGGAAGCTCTCCTTTTAGAGACTTCAGAGGAATCCCCAGGATTTCTTTATAGAGAGCCATGGATAGAACCGCTCCCAAAGTATCAAACCTCTAAACGGGTGGATGAATTGCTAGAATCCGATCTGCCTGGTATTTCCAGTGAAAGGATTACGCATTTCAAGGACTTTGTTCGATGTGGACTCATTGGTAATTTTGTGCTTTTTCGACACCAAACTGAAATGCTTGCCAAGAGCCTTTCTGGATCGAATTGCGTGATTACGGCTGGAACGGGATCTGGGAAGACCGAATCATTCTTATTACCGCTATTTGCTAAATTGGTCGAAGAAGCAGTTAATTGGACGCGCCTTACGAATGAATTAGGCAAACAGGGCTCGTGGTGGACCCCTGAGGAAGAGAACTGGAGGGAGGAACAATATGCGATGGGCTTATCGCCCAGGGTGTCTCAAAGGGGGAATGAAACGAGAAAGGCGGCTGTACGGGCTCTCATTCTCTACCCAATGAACGCCCTCGTCGAAGACCAGATGACGCGTCTCCGCAAAGCAATCGACTCCGAAAAAGCAAGGGAATGGTTTGAGGATAACTGCAATGGAAACAGAATCTATCTTGGTAGATACAATGGGAGCACTCCTGTACCTGGACATGAATACACTAGGAGTGGAAACCCCAACAGAAGAAAAATTCGACGTTTGTCTTTGGAGCTAGACGCGTTGGATCAATCTTCGAATCGCGTACAGGATTATATTAGAAGCGTAGAGAGCGATCCAAACGCAAGTGAACAAGCAAGAAGCAGTGCACGTGACTCAGAGTTTTTCTTCCCTAGAACCGATGGCTCTGAAATGCGTTCGAGATGGGATATGCAGGACGCGCCACCAGATATCCTCGTTACGAATAATAGCATGCTTAGTATTATGTTAATGCGTAATACTGATGAGCCAATATTTAGACACACTAGAGAATGGATTGAGGAGAGTGAGAACAACATCTTTCATTTAATATTGGATGAGTTGCATCTATATCGAGGCACGGCAGGCACAGAGGTTGCGTTACTGATAAGGCTTCTTCTTCTCCGACTGAATATTCATCCTAACCACCCACAGTTACGTATTCTTGCAAGCAGTGCCTCGTTGGATCCAGAGCGGTCTGAGAGTGTTGAGTTCATGGAGGGGTTCTTCGGCTGTACATGGAGCGCTGATCAAATTATAGTTGGTACGGAGATAGATGTTTCACCATCTACGATTGAATCATTACCATGGGAACCGTTCGCTGGAATGGCGATGGTGCCTGAAACTGAAAGGGACGAAAAGATAGCTGCTATTGCGGAACATCTAGGCACAGAAAATACTCCTGATGGTGTATTCGCGAAGTTGGATGAAGTCATCAAAACCGCATGCACGTCTGGAGGTAAAACTGTAGCGGAATCCACAGATAACTTGTCCAGTAAGATATTTGGGCAGCATGTTGAGTATTGCGATAGGAGAAACGCATTGCGGGGTTTGTTCTTGTTGCGGGGTTTGTGCGAATCAAATCAACTTTCGTCATACCGTTTCCATTGGTTTTTTCGGAATATCGAAGGGCTTTGGGCATGTGTCACCCCCGGTTTTCTGCATGATATTTCTGAAGACGATCCGAGGACCGCGGGTAGGTTGTTTGGAAAGAGTAGAGTTTTTTTTAGTGAAAAAGGCGGAAGTGCTCATCGTGTACTAGAGCTTCTCTATTGTGAAGTTTGCGGCACCACTTTCTTCGGTGGGACTAGAATTGTGCTTTCTGGAAATCAAGGTTGGGAGCTAGTAAATACAGATCCTGATATAGAAGGCATCCCTGACAAACAGGCTGCACGATTTGTCGAGAGGAGATCATACCAAGAGTATGGAGTCTTCTGGCCGACCGGTAACCAGGTAATGCATGCAGATGCCCCTACGAATTGGACGCAAAGCGTGCTTAGCTCACAAGGCCGAAGGGGAATCCCGCGAGCAAGTTGGATACGAGCGTCGCTAGATCACAATTCGGGAAGAATCTCTCCTGACGACCGACAGCATTCGATACCAGGATACTTTTTCTATATTTCTAACGCTAGTGTAGACCAGGAACAATACGCAATGGCGTTGCCAAGTGTCTGCCCTTGTTGTGCGGCGAATTACTCTCGTGGAGTTATTCGTAAATCTCCAGTTCGTGGCTTTCGAACAGGTTTCTCCAAGATCTCTCAAATCTTGTCGAAAGAGCTTTTCTACAAATTATCAGACGAAGATCGAAAGCTAGTAGTGTTTTCCGATAGTAGAGAGGATGCCGCAAGCATTTCAAATGGGATTGAGAGAAATCATTTTGATGATTTGGTTCGCGAGGCGATATACGACGAGTTGGTTCATCAGTGTTTTAGCGAATGTTTGCTTCTGAGGGAAATTGAAGAATCTGGTGAAGCCACCAGTGATCAAGCAATTAGATTTTCGAATGACAATCCAGATTCGTTAAGGCTTATAAAGGAGGATCTCGAAATTTTGGAGGCTGGAATTCCAGAAGGCATACATGCGACACATAAGGAAATATTGGAGAAAAATCTAAATGCGTCTTTGGAGCGAATCAATATGCTCCGCGAGA
>JAUHWE010000709.1 GCA_030424825.1 Verrucomicrobiia bacterium | reverse complement strand
GAGGAAACCGGTCTGCTTGAGAATTCGGTCGTCATTTTCACGTCGGATCATGGGGAGTGCTTAGGCGATCACGGACTCGTTGAAAAATGGACCATGTACGATCAGTCCGTTCGCGTCCCCCTCGTTGTCTGGAGTCCCGACCATTTTGAGGGAGGTCGAAAAGTCGCTGCGTTGACTCAGTGGTTCGACATCGGTCCCACAGTACTGGAACTGGCCGGACTCGAGCCACCCGCCAAAATGGAGGCTGAATCTCTCCTTCCATTTTTAGTAAATGACCCAAAAGTCGAAGAACGCGAGTACGTGTATTCCGAACATGCAAAAGATCTCATGCTGCAAGACCTAGATCATTCGCTCATGATCCGCAGCAAACAGTACAAGCTCATTGAATACATAGGGAAAGGTGATGGCCAGCTCTTCGATTTAGAGAAGGATCCGGACGAGCTACACGATGTTTGGGACTCGCCCGAGTATGCAGAGGTCAAGGTCAAGCTACGTCGGGACCTCTCCGAATGGTTCGTAACCAGCACCGTCAACGCCACCGGTTGGTGGAAGGACCCAGCGGCAAAGGCTAAAGTCTAGACGAGACCGAGTCCACATGTAGGGCTAGCGCTTGCGCTATGCCGCGTAGGCTCAAGCCTAACTCCAACAGGGTATCCTCAGGTTGAAACGAGTGAGCTCATCCCCTTCATTTTATCGTTCATCAGGAAAGCAGAGATGAACTTTAGACATGCTTATTACAATTTATCTCTTAGTACAGTTTTCTGGGTCGGAAACTTAAAAAACACGAGAAACAGCAAGAGTATTACTTCGATCACAAAAATAGTAGAGCCATATTTATTCAGCAGATCAGAACTACTTTGTTCACTGTCAAAATGCGAGAAGATGGAAATTAGAATCAACAAGATCAGCGTTATTCTCATCCCATTGTATCCTCGATCCAACAAAACAAACATCAACGAGAATAAAATCAATAGACTCAGCCAAAGCAGGCTGAAGCTTTCTCCCCTATGGAAATTAAACTCTAATCTCTCAAGGAATTACATGCCAATGTAAAGTGCGGCAGTTCCATTGAAAATCCATTTGTTACGCTTACCAATTGTATAGCTATTAAAAAGTCTAGGCACGATTTTATGATAGTTATCCAATACCCAGCAATAGAGCAAGAAACAGGAAACACCGATAACCGACACCAACAACGAGGCACCAATAGCTAAAGCCCATCCTCTACGGGCAATTCCATCTGCTTGAATCGCAGCCAATAGACCTAAAAGAAATCCCCCCAAATACCACAAAATGATTTTTCTTATTCTAGTATTCATTTTGCGCACGAATCAGATACTAGAAAAATAAAAGGCGCTCGAGCCAGACATATTTCACAACACACTACAGGAATTCTTCCATATCGCTCGGGGGAAGGACCCAGCCGCAAAGGCTAAGACTAGATCCATATCTAGGGCTCGCGCTATGCCGCACAGGAAATGTCCTTCCCATACGCGGCATAGCGCAAGCGCTAGCCCTACGAAATTCGAACAGAAGAATCTCTCTTGAAAAGAGACCGATAGAACAAGCCCAGACAGGGCTGACTATTCTTAGTCAGCCGTCGCCGTTACAATAGCTTCCTCTCTTCGGAAAAGACATTTCCAGAGGGCTTGGCGGGAAGCGTCCCTTTCCACTTGTCCAGTTTTTGGAGTAGTTGCGTCACCACTTCAGGCTCGCCTTTGGACCGGTCCGTTTCTTCATAAGGATCGTCAACGATGTTGTACAACTCCACATAGCTCAAATCCCGGTTCGTCATTAGCTTCCACTTATCGTCCACAATAGCATAGGACACCCAGTGATAAGGTCGGTTCTCGGGAATAGGCCAAGCCGAAGCCATTTTCCAATATAGCGGCTTCTCTCTTAATTCCGAACCGTTGCCTTTCAATGCAGCTACCTGACTCACTCCATCCGGTCGGTATCCACGCGGCAAGGGCGCTGCGGCAATTTCGCAAAAAGTCGGCAGCAGGTCGACCGCTGAAATGAGTGACCGGTTATCGATTTTCCCGGCGCCTATTTTCCCTGGCCACCGAGCAATGAAGGGAACATTGATACCGCCCTCAAACAAGGCCGCCTTGTAGCCTTTTCGACCTGCCGTAATCCCCTTGGCAGCAGCAATCCCCCATCCTGCACCCGTCGCCGTATCATACATCAACTCGAGTGCGGTAGGACCCGACGCCCTTGCCGGGCCGTTGTCCGAGCTGAATATGACAAGCGTATTTTCCGTCAGTCCAAGACGATCGAGTGTATCCAGAAGCTCTCCAATCCGGTCGTCCGCATGAGAGAGGACCGAAGCGTAGATTCGGTCTGCTTCACTCTCCATGTCACGAAATCGCCACTCGTATTTCGGTACGGTATGAAAAGGCGTGTGCGGCTCGTGCAGCCAAAGATTGATAAAAAACGGTTTCCCGGCACTAGCCGATTTTTCGATAAACGCGCTCGCTCGCTGGGAATCCTCGTGTACCGGAATTTGCTCGCCTGCACAATTAAAGGCACCGTATTCGTCATACCCATACTCACTGGGCAAAGGAGAGTCGGGAATCATATTGTTCGCCAGATGCCATTTTCCATAGTGAGCGGTCGCGTATCCGCTTTGCTGTAGAATC
The DNA here is from genome assembly GCA_030424825.1 of Verrucomicrobiia bacterium. Classification (GTDB taxonomy): domain Bacteria; phylum Verrucomicrobiota; class Verrucomicrobiia; order Opitutales; family Opitutaceae; genus Pelagisphaera. The sequence goes on along the minus strand of JAUHWE010000709.1, from coordinate 124 downwards.
CGAGGGAGTAGAGGCGCCTGAGTATCCAGCCAGTCCGGCATATTGCGCTTCGCATTGCTCGGCACCCACGCGAAGTGACCATCGATATTGTACCGTGCCGGGAAATGGCCCGTCATCACTGCGG
>JAUHWE010000708.1 GCA_030424825.1 Verrucomicrobiia bacterium | reverse complement strand
TGGCTCGATGTTCCTGAAGACTGTAGTTGGCCTACTGTGCGGCACGGTTCTAGCAAACGCAATCTACGCAGGAGAATTTCGTTCCGATCACTTTCGCGCGGTCGAGCTGATTTACGACGAGTCATTTGATACTGACGGCCCCCACGATATGCCGGAGCAGTGGACGATTCGTCAGGAAACACAGTGGAATGTGGTAGACGGCATTCTGGTGGGCGGATTGGCGACCGAGGAATTCCAGAAGCGGATACAAGCGACAGGCGACGGTCATGACGGAACCCGAACCGTGATTTTCCTGAAGCCGGTGCCGAGGGCGTTTGCCCTCCAGATGCGTGTGCGATACAATGAGACGTCTAAAAAAGGAAGGGATAGGGGTTCTTTGTTGGACCTGGGGCATCATGTGAACTCTTTCATTTTCCGCGAAGGGCAAACGACCCTAACACTGCAGAAAAAGAAGAAGATCGTGATTGAGGGAGATTTCTTTCCGCTCAACCAGTGGAACGACGTCACTCTGGAAATCAAAGAGGGCGTTATCGCCATTGAGGTGAATGGTCGCAAAGAAATCATCCGAGACGAACAGATCACTCTGAAAAATGATGTGGACGTTCAGCAGATCGATTTGAAGGGCCAAGACTTCGGGACGATCGAGATTGATTGGCTGAAGTTGTACCGCGGAATCGAATAAGCCGGTTCTGTTTCAGCGCTTCGGCGAAAGGGCTTTGTTATGCGCTTTAAGACATAAGCGTTTATCCCTTAAAGAGCAGGTGGGAGTTTCGTTGATGGGGATGGTTTCCATTCCTGATGGGCGTGGTCTGATGTTGACTTTGGCCAATTGTATGATCTAAAGGATTCTATAAAATAGATAAATTGCGGTATTAATTAAGAATATTAATTTAATACCGATAAATTACAGTATTATAATGAAGGAGCTAAAAGAACTTGGTGAGCGGATTCGTAGGGAGCGGATTGCCCAGGGAATCAAGCAAAAAGACTTGGCGGACAAGGCGGCGGTCAGCTCAGACGTGATTTCGGCGCTCGAGAATGGTCGTTCGATCGCCACAGCGTCGCTGGCTCGAATTCTCAGAGGGTTAGGGCTTCGGGAGGCCTTGGCTGAGATGCTGCCGGCTCCTGCGGTAAGTCCGATTGATTTGCAGAAACTGGCTGGGAAGCAAAGGAAGCGGGTCCGTTAGATGGCGACTTCCCTAGCAAATGTCTTTTACCAAGGATCAAAAGCGGGGGTCGTCTTTTGGGATGCGACGCGCCGATATTCGGTTTTTGAATATACGCCTGAGTTTGTCCGGGAGGGGATTGAGCTCGCACCGCTGCGAATGCCATTGAGGCGTGGGCCATTTCAATTTCCGAATCTGCACGAATCCTACTTTGGGCTGCCGGGGATGCTTTCCGATTGCCTGCCCGACGCGTATGGCAACACGCTGATCGATGCTTGGCTGCGGCAGCAGGGGCGTCAGCCGGCGGATTTCTCTCCGGTCGAGCGACTGTGCTACATGGGGAATCGAGGTATGGGGGCCTTGGAGTTTCAGCCGGGATTGCGTGACAAATCCTCGGTGTCCGAGCGAGTGGAGATCGACAAGCTGGTCGAGCTGGCGTCTCGGGCCCTGTCGCAAAAAGACAAGCTAGCCATTGAATTGCGGGACGAAGAGGGGTTGCGGGAAATCCTCCGAGTAGGGACGTCCGCTGGGGGCGCCCGGGCAAAAGCGGTGATCGCTCTCAACCCCGAGACGATGGAAGTCCGATCGGGTCAAGCGGATGTTCTGCCAGGCTTCGAACATTGGCTCTTGAAGTTCGATGGGGTTTCGGAGTCGTTTGATGGAGTTCGGGATCCGCAGGGATATGGAAGAATTGAATACGCGTATTATCTGATGGCAAGGCAAGCTGGTCTTACGATGTCAGAGAGCCGCTTGTTCGAGGAAGGAGGGCGGGCCCATTTTATGACCCGTCGATTCGATCGTACGGTGGAAGGGGGAAAAACTCACTACGCGTCCTTGTGTGGGATCGCTCACATGCCATACATTGCCCCGGGAACTCACAGCCATTCTTATGAGGATTACTTTGAAGTCATAGAGGAACTGGATCTGCCTCCACAATCGAAACTGGAAGCCTTTCGCAGGATGGTATTCAATATCCTAGGTTGTAATCGGGACGATCATACCAAGAATTTCGGCTTTGTAATAGGCGGTTCTGGAGAATGGGAGTTGGCTCCGGCCTTCGATGTGACCTATGCCTTCAATCCGCAGCCGGGTAAATGGACAGCCACGCAGCAGATGTCGGTAATGGGAAAACGTGAAGCGATTACAAGGGAGGATCTTCTCACCGTGGGCCGCGATTGCAACGTGGCCACAATGCCAAAGCTCAAGAATGCGATTGACGGGGTAATCGCATCATTGGAAAGCTGGGAGTCATTCGCGAGCCAAGCGAAAGTGGGTGATGTAGAGGTTTCAAAAATACGTTCGGCGCTTAATGCCGCCGCGATTTGACGAAAGAGAACGTCCGCTGGGAGAGGCGGGAATAGGAAAGATCGAATCCTCGTTCTCGAAGCGTGAAGTGATGAGGACGAAAACTAGTTCCCGAATCGCCACTGGATCCTGGCGAGGAGTTCCTGGGCGATCTTTGGATTCGTTTGGGCGATGTTCTTCGTTTCCCCTTCCTTGCTCGTGTGATCGTACAGTTCGAGGTAGCCATCCTTGTGAACGATGAGTCGATGGGTTTCGGTGCGGACGGTTTGTCCCCCTTTGAAATAGCCATACGCATTGTGGC
>JAUHWE010000707.1 GCA_030424825.1 Verrucomicrobiia bacterium | reverse complement strand
TCTACGGGTTGGCGGAGCATATTATCGATACGGTCGGATTCGACTTCGATCATGCGTTTGGATTTTACGACAATCTCAAGAACCCTTACCAGAGCGATGAAAAGTACACGCTTTTCGCTGACATGGGCGAGGCCGATCCTGACGAGCGAAGTGTGCAGAAAACCTTGATCGAAGAGGTATTCGAGCCGGGCAAGAAAGTGGTGTTTCTTTTCGACTACGGAGACGACTGGCAGTTTTTCCTTACCTGCACAAATGTGGAGCCGGCTGCATCCAAGCGGAAAGTTCGCGAGATCGTGTCTGAGAAGGGCGAACGACCGATACAGTACCCCGACACTGAAGATGACGAAATGAATTAGCCTAAACGAATAAACTAACTCCGGCCTATTAATACGCATTGGAATCTCCATTTTCAGATCAAGAAAGCGGCACGTACCGCGAAGAGGACTTTGTGGCGATATCTGCTCTGCAGCACTGGCTGTTTTGTCCCCGCCAGTGTGCGTTAATCCATATTGAACAAGTGTGGGCGGAAAACCGGTACACCGCAGAAGGGCGGGTCTTGCATGAACGCGCCCATGAGGGTCCCCATGAATTGCGAGACGGAGTTCGGATTACGAGAGGATTGGCCGTTAGCTCTTCGACGCTAGGCATTTCCGGGATCTGCGATATCGTAGAGTTTCATCCTAATGGTGACATTGTGCCCGTGGAGTACAAGCGGGGAAAACCCAAGCCGCACCGAGCGGATGAAGTACAGCTATGCGCCCAGGGGATTTGTCTTGAGGAAATGCGAGGCCGACCGGTGCGACAAGGCTTTCTTTACTATGGGAAAAACCGTCGTCGGACAGAAGTCGCGTTCGACGAATCACTTCGAACGCTTACGGCGGAAACCGCGGCGGCGATCCACGATTGCTTCGCCCGTGGCGAGACTCCTCGGGAAACGTATTTACCGAAGCGTTGCGACCGCTGTTCCCTGATCGACCTTTGTCAGCCTAAACAGTTTCGCTTCAACCGCGGCGCTAAAGCTTGGTTCGCCAAAGAGATCTCAAAGATGGAAACGTCGTCCTGAAATGCCGTTTGTACCATGAAGCGACACCTAAACACTCTCTTCATAACGCTGGAAGGCGCCTTCCTTCGCAAGGATGGGGCCGCTGTCGATATAAGGCACGAGGGGAAGTCCAAGCTTCGCGTACCGTTACACAACCTCGATGGGATCGCGTGCTTTGGCTGGGATTGCTGCGCTACGGCGGCACTGATGGCGGCCTGCTCAGAAAATGATGTCGCACTCTCGTTTCATACGCCCTACGGAAAGTTTATCTCTGCCAGTAATGGTTTTACTTCTGGAAATATCCTTTTACGTCGCGAGCAATACCGTCGAGCGGACAAAGAGGAAGCGACCCTCTTAATCGCCGGGAACATCGTATCCGCGAAAATAGCAAACAGTCGAACGACGCTTCTTCGAGCCGCTCGGGACCATGGGGCGAAGAATCCAGAACGTGGATTTGCCCTCCAACAGGCCAGCGAGTTCCTCAGACCCAGAATTATGCGTGCTCTGGGAGCGACGAACTTGGACTCTTTGCGAGGAATAGAAGGTGACTCGGCGACAGCGTACTTTGCCGCGTTCCCTCATCTCATCACCAGCGGTGGTGATTCTATGAGCCTGAATGGTCGTTCGCGGCGTCCACCTCGTGATCCTGTGAATGCGATGCTGTCCTTTGTATACACTTTGCTGATGCACGATTGCCGCTCGGCGCTAGAAGGTTGCGGTCTTGATTCGCAATGCGGCTTTCTCCATCGAGATCGGCCAGGCCGCCCCTCTCTCGCCTTGGATTTGATGGAGGAGTTTCGCTCCTATTTGGCAGATCGTCTTGTGCTCTCATTGATAAACCGGGGTCAAATAGCGGCCAAAGATTTTAGAAACGAGGAATCGGGGGCGGTGCTGCTCAAAGACGATTCCCGAAAGAAGGTGATCGCTGCATGGCAGGAGAAAAAGAATACAGAAGTGATGCATCCCTTCTTGCAGGAGAAAACGACTGTGGGGCTCTTGCCGCACTTGCAAGCTCGGTTGCTCGCAAGGCATTTGCGAGGAGACCTTGATGCCTATCCGGCTTTCATAAGCCGATGATACGTCCGCTTGGGGTCACGTTCTAAAAAATTAAAATCACAGAATTTAAAAGATGTACATCCTTGTAGCCTATGACGTATCTACTAAGACAGCGGCGGGTCGCTCACGCTTGCGCCGAGTAGCCAAAGCCTGTTTGGACTATGGGCAACGGGTTCAGAATTCCGTCTTCGAATGCAAAGTGGATCCGGCACAGCTAGTCGAGTTCCGCGCACGATTGTTGGATATAGTGAAAATGGATACGGACTCGATACGCATATATAATTTAGGGAACAACTGGCATCGTCGCGTCGAACACCATGGGGCAAAGGAGAGCTACGACGTTGATGGGCCACTTGTGCTGTAGCAGAATTCGCATCACCGCGAACCAGAAGCGCTCGAAGCGGTAGCGTAAGATTCGCGAACGGTCTAAGTCCTTAAATACCAACGTTCTTTGATAGACTATATTTGTAAGTGCGGAATTTCTAACCGGTATGCTAGGTCGTTCGCGATTTTCGACCTTGAAGTCTTTCAAAAGCAAGTGTTTAGAACTGTCGCAGTCGCTCCCCGCATGGGGAGCGCGGATTGAAACATAGACGGGCTTTCGAGCGCCCAGATAAACAAGTCGCTCCCCGCATGGGGAGCGCGGATTGAAACCAGAACAACGGCGGATTGCTTGC
>JAUHWE010000706.1 GCA_030424825.1 Verrucomicrobiia bacterium | reverse complement strand
TCCGTTTCTCTCACCTGCATCAAAAAGACCTTCGTATTCTTGACTGATGCTTTCCTTGGCGAATGCGATTTCGAACCCCACCTTGTCATTTAGCAACAATTGTTCGTAAGCCACATTAATTACGTCGAAGTCAAAGTCTTCCGACTTGCTTGGTCCGTCTATTAGTAGATTTTGATAATCAAATAGAGAGCGGTCCGAAATAACAGGATTCGACCAAAAGGCTGTATACGGCAATCCTGGACGAACTTCACGAAGTGCAGTATTCAAATCAGCCGGTTTATAAAATACTCGTGTTCCATCCGTTCCGTTGGTAGTTCCTTGGTTGCCAATAATATTACCTCCGTAACCACTAATCGGAGAAACAGCCCTTGGGTCATCAAAAATGATATTAATATTTCTATAATAGTCCCCAGTTACAACGTGGGACAGCCTTTTGTTGTAAGTATAGGGATCACTCGGATCTAAAACTGGATTTCTCGGATAATCTCTTGGCGAAACATGGGTGTATGGGTTCCAAGTGATCTTTCTAGGTAGATCATACTCCGCGAAAACATCAACATCCCAAGGCTCAAACCAATTGGTGATAAGATCGCTTACAGGAATGCTCCGAGGACGGTTGGCGTCCTGCTCGCCTTCTTCAAAACTTATGCGAAAAGTAGACGACCCAATACTGTCAATACCTTCAAATAGATCTTTTTGATATTTCAGTGCTCCGTATATTCGATTATCTTGTTGAAAAGCTGGCTTTTGACGGAAATCTTTGTCGTGATGCATCCCGATTACTCGGATCGCCAATTCATTGTCAATGACTTCACGATTTATGTCAAAAGTCGCTCGTTGAGACCCATAACTCCCGAAAGTCACTCCAAAATCTGTAACATCGGAAAACACCGCTTGTTTCAGTGAATTATTAATTATGCCAGCCGGACTTCCTAATCCGAACAGGACCGCATTCGACCCTCTATTAATCTCAATGCTACTGGTGTTGTACGAATCAAACGGTATGGAGGTTCTAAAATAGTCTCTCGCTCGGTCAGCACTCGCTAAACCTCTGATTCTCGTTTCCGATTGAATTGAATTTCTGACTCCCTCATCGTTGATCTGCACCGAAGAGCCAGTTGTGTCGTACGCTGTAAAGTTACCCCCAATTCCAGAGACTTCAGTACCCGTCGTATATACGAGAATATCCTGTGCATTGGTGGAATTGGTGTCATTCAGCAGCTCCTCCGTCACCACTGATATGGAAGTAGCGATGTCAGATAGGTTTGTCTTTATTCTGGTTCCCGCCAAGGTACTGGTTGCCCTGTAGCCCGTTTGGTCTTCTCCACTAACCGAAAAGGGTGATAGTTCAAAAACCTGTTCTCCACTGTCTTGAGCGGTGATTTCCGGAGAGCTCGCCGCGGCGAGCGCAAGCAGCCCTTTAAAAAGACCGCCGATGGATTGTTTCCTGTCATTCATGGGTTTAGCATTCTCTATGTTTGAACCCCCGTTCGCATTGGTGGCCAATAGGGTATTCCTTACAGTGTATACGCCGGATTTTTCATGTTGAAAAACGGCGAGCGAGGTACCTGCCAGCATGAGATCGAAAACTTCCTGAGGGAGATACTCGCCTTTTACAGCGGGAGTCTCCACCTTGCGCAGCATTTGCCCTGCGAATACGATATCCATATCCGCCTGGCGCGCTGCTTCCGTCAGAGTGCTTATCGCCTTCCCTTTCGGCACATCGAAGTACACGGTCTTCATCTGAGTATCCGCCGTATTGGCGAACAACTGACAGGTGAAACACGCAATCAACGAACAAAATGCGCTCCACCGCAATATACGGCGCAGACGAGTCTGCCGATTTGGAGTTTGAGTCATTTACTTTCATCAGAATGCGAGCTTCACATTCTGAAACGAATTAAAAAATAGAATTAACTAGAGGTATTTTGATTAAATTAGGGAATGATATAGGGCGGGAAAAGCATGGGGCATGTGAGTGTCAAGGGGAGCGCTGATTTACTGGCAATTGCAGGGCGAACCTTCCTTAACCAGATGCTTATTGGCGTAGCCTCGCAGCCGTGTATGGAAAAACCGCCCTACCTCAAAGCGGTTGACGTTGTAAAAATCTAACCGGTTCTTCCTGGTCAAAACTCGGTGCACGTCATTGTATCTCAGAAGGAGTTGGCGCCTTTCTTGAGGAGCATGCGGCCTCGGGCATCCACTTCCGTATCGATCCCGAAAGAAAGCTCGAGGATGTCGGCGAAATAGTTCATATTGTCGGTACGCAAAGTAGCCACAACGGGCAGGTCCTTCAACTCCTCGTCGACGATCACCAGCTCCATTGAGCCCCGCCGGTTTATCTGTTCCACCGCTTCCGCCAAAGGAATCGAATCGAATTCCAAACGGTACTTCCAGTCGAGCTTCTCCAGAATCTCGGCTTCGTCCGCCTGTTCAACTACCGGAGTCGGCCTATCACCTTTGAGAGGAACCATTGAGCGTTGCCCCGCTACCAGATCACTCACATAGGGGGTGACCGAACTGGGTTCAACAATCGTCGAGGCGCTCACAGGATTGGCGTCCAGCCTCACCTTCCCTTCCGTCACCAGCACTTCCACTTCATCCTCCGAGACTCGCACATTGAAAGCGGTTCCAATGGCCTGCACTTCAACGCCCTTAGCCGTTACGATGAAAGGCCGTGCCTTGTCTTTCGCGACGTTGAAGAGGGCCTCGCTCGACACCAACTCTACCCGTCGCACCTCCGGTGTGAAATTGATCACCATCGCAGCGCCACTATTC
>JAUHWE010000705.1 GCA_030424825.1 Verrucomicrobiia bacterium | reverse complement strand
CATTTTGGCCGTTTATGGACATCCAATCAACAATCTATTGTAGTTAAGTATCTAATAATAAGATACTTAAACTCTTTTTAAGAGCCGACTAGATAGTGTAAACTCAAACATCGCTCGCTCGATTCGCCAGTGTCTCGCATTGTGAGCCAACAGGTTCCGCTTCCCGAAAATTGGTTTATGAATGCATTAGCTCAAAAACCTTTATAGGCTCTGCCCAAGGGAAATAAAGCATCCCCGGGGCAAGCCCCGAGGTATTTTAAGGTAGCGGGCGATCTCCGAGCGCCCACCCAATAGATACACCAATGGGCGCTCGGAGATCGCCCGCTACCAATGTCAGCAACGACGTAAGCCGAGGTATTTACCCGAAGGGAATAACCCATTTGTTCTCCGGACAACTAGCGAAGCATGACATCCCTTCACCGGCTCCTACCGTTGCTAATGATTTCGAGAGCTTTCAGTTCCAAGGTCTGGGCAATTTCTGGATTTTCGCGATAGAGGTCGGTTTGCTCCCTCAAGTCGTCCTCCAGATTGTAGAGTTGCCAGGGGCGATCAAAGCGTTTTCCGGAGGGCTGCTCCCTTCCACCTGAACCATTTCCGAGAATCAATTTCCAGTCGCCATCGCGGATGGCAAACATGGCACCTCCAGAATGATGAATAACGGGGGCTCGCTTCCAGCCCTTATCCCTACCTAGGAACAAGGGTGAAAAGTCGAAGCTATCTTGGGCCGCTACTCCAGCATCGGGAATTGTTCCACCTGCAACGGATACAGCGGTTGCAAAAAAGTCTGTATGCGTAATCGTCTTCCCCGAAGCGCTACCGGGCTTTACCTTTCCAGGCCACCGCACGATAAAAGGAACGCGATGCCCTGCCTCCCAGATATCCGATTTTGTTCCTCGCAGCACTCCATTTGCCGTGTGATGCCCTTCAAAATAACCTTGCACGGATTCATCGTTTACGTGATCAGGCGTTGCTTCATCTTGGTATCGATACATGTAGGAACCGTTGTCACTCGTGTATATCACCAGGGTATTTCCAGCTATTCCTGCTTCATCGATCGTATCCAAAACTTTGCCTACGGTTTCATCCACTTGCATGACGAAGTCCCCGTATGGCCCCAAACCGCTTTTACCTACAAAACGCGGATGAGGCAATGCCGGCTTGTGAGGCGCCGTTAAGGGGAAATACAAGAAGAAGGGTTTAACTTCCTTTGAACGTTCAACGATGTAGTGGGATGCTTTGTCAGCGAGTTGATCCAAACAATCGACAATGGAAAAATCGGATCCCAGCTCTCCTTTTCTTAAGAAGGCAGGAAACTTCCTTGCCGGTTGCTCTCTATCCGGCTCTCCAGTGATCTCGTGCCCTTCTATATAAATATAGGGTGGAAAATCAAGTGATGCAGGAATGACATAAGAATAGTCGAAACCCACGTCGATCGGCGAATAATCCAATTTTTTGGTCCAGTCCCATTCGCCATTCGTTTTTTGAAATCCTAAACCAAGGTGCCATTTTCCCACTACGCCTGTAGTGTATCCCTCCTTACGAAGCGCTGACGCTACCGTTTCACGATCAGTCTCAATCAAGGGAACTCCATAACCATTAAGCACGCCCCGCTTCAATTCACTTCTCCAACAGTAGCGACCGGTCAGGACTCCGTATCGTGTTGGGGTGCAAACCGCCGACGGGGAATGCGCATCGGTAAAAGTCATACCTTCCCGGGCCAATCGATTTAGGTGAGGCGTGGGAATCCTGGACTCTCGATTCAGAGCCTGAATATCTCCATAGCCCATATCGTCCGCCATAATGAAGACGATGTTGGGCTGGTCCTGCGACTTCCCGGCTGATTGCCCTTCAGATCGGGCGAAGAATGGAATGACAAAGAGAGCGATCAGGAGGGGTTTATAATTCATTCGCTTACCAAGTTAGCTGTTTATCTTTAGGGCCCAGTTTACCTACGGATCGGACTCCCGATCCTGTTGTCTTAGTCAACTTGTCTCCCAGTTCGTTTCGGTAGGCATCTGCGGCTTGCAAAAGCGTTGCGTAGACCTCTGGATGCCGTTCGATCACGTTAATCCTTTCACCTGGATCATTCGCCCGGTCATACAATGCTAGCTTTGCCATATTCGCATCATAGGGCACCGGTAAACCACCCGTTCCGCCTTTTCTTCCGTTCAGAGAATTGTACTTATGAGGGAATACCAACTTCCATCGATCATTGCGTATCGCTTGAAGTTCTCCGTGGTGGTAATGCGGAAAAAATTCATGGGGAGTACGAGCCCCCTTCTCTGCAAACACAAGTTCGCTAATATCCTTGCCGTCAATTTTGTGTTGCGGTAAATCCGCCCCGATCAGTTTGGCGACTGTTGGCAAAACGTCGATCGTGGAAGCCAGTTCATCGCAATTCGTATTTGCTGGAATCTTACCGGGCCACCAAAAGAGCGTTGGAACACGAACTCCTCCATCAAAGGAGGTCTGCTTCGATTCACGGTAAGGTCCCGCTGATCCAGCATGATCGCCATAACCCACCCATGGACCATTGTCGCTCGTGAAAATCACTAGAGTGTTGTCCTCCAGATCGTTCTCACGCAAGGCGTTGATCACCATCCCGATTCCATGATCCAATTCCATAACAACATCACCGAACAATCCAGCGCCACTTTTCCCTATAAATGCGTCACTCGCAAATAGGGGCACGTGTACCATCGAATAAGGGAGATAGAGGAAGAAAGGCTGATTACGTTTGCGCTCGATAAAGTCGACTGCCCGCTCTGAAGCCCATCGAGTAA
>JAUHWE010000704.1 GCA_030424825.1 Verrucomicrobiia bacterium | reverse complement strand
CGGGAAGAACGGGATGGTAGCGATTCCGGTGGGCGACGGCTATTTTGACGCCTTTTTTCTCGGCTGCTGAAATGAGTTGATCTGCCTCTGCGGGGGTCCGGCAAAAAGGCTTTTCGACATAAAGCCCTTTTGCTCCCGCTTCGATCGCAGCCAAAGCCATTTCCAGGTGTTGGTCTACATGGCGAGGGGCGACGGATACGAATTCAGGCCGAGTCGCTTCGAGCATTTTCCGGTAGTCGGAAAAGCCCTGATGCGTACCGAGCCGCACCATCGCTTTCTCAAGGCCCTCGGGGTGGGCATCCGCCACGCCAACAATCTCCAGATTGGGTATTTTTTGCCAGACCACGTCAAGCTTGTGACCGTAGTTGCCTCGACCGGTATGCCCAATGATGGCGGCGCGTCGAGGGGATGCATTTGCGGCAGAAAGGGCGCCGGCAAGATAAGGGGCGACGGCGGAGGCGAGAAACGCGCGGCGATTCATGGTTATGATAATCGGTATTCTATCTGAATCGTCAAACAAAGACGATGAGGCAAGTAGCGGCTTGGCTTCGCTAAAAGATGATCAGGTAGGGCAAGGAACTTCGGGTGGGCCGCGTTTTTCTGATTTTGATGTGCGGCAGGCCCGGAGATCCTTGCCCTACCTAATAACAATTGATTGAAATATAATAAGGTAGACCTAGCGGGTTGTGATTTATGAACAGGGTGCAGGGCTTGTCGGTTGCGTCGCGCCCATTGGGTGGGAGGATTCCGGCTTTAGATATTGCTAAGCGGTCGGGAAGGACTTTATTCATCGCAGTGTTAATCCGCCCCTAGGGGAAACCCTCTCTCGCTGAGATGAACCTTGCGATTCTGTCCTTGGCATTCCGATACTCGCTTTCTAGCCTCTCGAATCCCTTATGAAAGTACCTCAATCGTTTCTCGTTTTCTCGTTCCTATTGTCTTTTCTATCGATGTTGGGACAATCCGCAAGGGGAGGCGACCGACCCAACATGATCGTCATCAACGTGGACGAGCTTCGCTGGGATGGATTGAGCATTACGGGGCATCCGTTTGTCGAGACGCCTAACATCGATCGGATTGCGAAAGAAGGGATGCTGATGGAGAATTCTTTTGTGGTGACTCCGCTCTGTGGACCGAGCCGAGGATGCCTGATGACGGGACAGTATGCCCACACAAATGGCAGCTACAAAAACACCGCCCCGAAGGGTCATACCAAGTTATTGAAGACCTATCCGATGCTTTTTCAAAAGGCGGGCTATAAAACCGCTTTTATTGGAAAGTGGACCACGGGCCGCAATGCGGATAAGACACCTCACCCGGGCTTCGATCGCTGGTTTTGCTCTGGGGTGAATCGGGACTACAAGATGGATCCCGTCGTCAATGTGGACGGCGATTGGATACCTTACAAAGGCCACGCGACGGATATCGATTCTGCGGAGGCCGTTCGATTCATTCGTGAGAACAAAGACCGACCCTTCAACATCTCTTTGTGGCATCGATCCGTCCACACGAGCTATGGAGAGGAGGGCTTGTTGGCGGCAGAGCGGAATCAGGACCTTTACGCAGACCAGCCGATTGAGCGGCGTCTGAGCGCCCAGCCCGGCTTTGTGGTGCAGCCTTCACTGGAAGGCTTCGCCCAGCGCCCACCTACGGATGAGGACATTCGTAATATTGCCCGCATGACAGTGGATATTGATGACGGGGTGGGAGAGATCTATCGAACGTTAAAGGATGAAGGGATTCTGGACAAAACGATGATCATTTTCATTGGAGACAACGGCTTCTTCTTTGGCGAACACGGTCTCACGGAAAAGCGCTTGGCTTACGAGGAGTCGATTCGCGTGCCGTTTCTGGTTCGGTATCCTCCGTTGATTCAACCAGGAAGCGTTTCTTCGGTAGACGTGCTCAATATAGACATTGCTCCGACGTTGCTCGCCTTGGCGGGGATTCCGGTTCCTGCAGAAATGCAGGGACAGGACCTGCTTCCGGTTTTTCAAGGGGGGCAATTAGTGGAGCCTCGATCCGCTTTGCTTTTCGAGTTTTGGTCGGAGACCGACTTGCCAGGTCAATCTTGCTGGTGGAAAGCCGTGCGCACCGATGAATGGAAGTATGTCCACTATTACAAGGAGCCCTTTTATGACGAGCTCTACAATTTGAAGGATGACCCCTACGAAATGAACAATTTGATCAAGGACAGAAAGCACGGGCGAACCTTGAAGCACATGCAGTCGGAACTCGCACGATTGATGGAGAAGTACGATGACAAGGGTGGGGATTATGGATTTTGGGAATAGGGATCGTCGGAGGTGAGAATGCTCGTGCGCAGCATTCATCATCTTGGTTGGGAAGGGAGGCGGTCGCTGGCGGCTAGACTTCCGGTTTTGTTTGGGTTATTTTATTGATTTCTATTCAGGCTCAGACGTTTTCAACAGAAGACCACAAGCTCAGTCGCCGGTTCGAGACAAATCTGGAGTATCAGTACATCCTTACATTGCCCGCTGGATACGAATCGAATCCAGGCCATAAATGGCCCTTGATCCTTTATCTCCATGGAGGGGGCACTCCGAAAGTAGAACGCTATCGAAATCGATTGTCGGTGTTCAGCAATCTTCCCGCGATTCTGGTGGCGCCCCTCTGTCCCCCGTCTCCCGACGGGCCGCTGCATTCGGGGTGGCATTGGAAAATGCTGGGCGAACTGGTTCGAGAGGTGAGTGAGAGTTATCGAGTTGACCCATTGAGGCGATCGGTAATCGGTCACAGCATGGGAGGTTCAGCGGCGTGGGA
>JAUHWE010000045.1 GCA_030424825.1 Verrucomicrobiia bacterium | reverse complement strand
GGCTGAAACGGGACTGGTCGAGATCGATCGATACCAATTCCTCTTCGCCATGCTCGTCCTCGTGGTGATCCTCTTCTTCATGCTCCTCCTCTTCCTCATGGCCGTGCTCATCTTCGTGTCCATGGGCGTGGGAATGCCCCGGAACGCCATAGTCGGAAGCGTAGTCGGAGTAGGATATGGCCAAACTGCCTTTGTCGCCAAACCAAGCTAGGCCGAGGTAGCCGGACTGAGTATCCACAAAGCTGTTTTCCAGCACTCCAAAGACTTCCTCCTCCTCTTCATGGTCGTGCTCATTCTCATGTTCCTCTCCCTCTTCGTGTTCTTCACCTTCCTCATGCTCCTCTTCCTCGTCATGATGCTCTTCTTCTAGCTTTTCAGCTTCCATTTGGTAGATCGACTCGGCAAAGCTCGGTATCTCAAAATCGTTGGATTGTCTATCCAGGAACCCGGCACTCCAAGCGAAATTCCCTTCACCCCCCTGAAGTGCCAGCCCATACGATTTCTCGTCCGAGACAGACCCATAGGAAGCCTCTGCTTGACCGCTTATCGGAGCCAGAGCACGTTGTCTTGGAAGTTCCTTGCCTATGACATTAACGACACCACCAATAGCCGCATTTCCATACAGCAAAGACGCGGGACCTCGGACAACTTCTATTTCGTCCGCGAAAAGCGGTTCGATGCTTACTCCATGGTCTGGACTCGTTTGCGAAACATCGAAGGTATCTGTGCCCTGATTAAGGATACGAATCCGGTCACCATCGAATCCACGTATGACAGGGCGGCCCGCGCCGGGGCCATAGTACGTCGAGTGCACACCCGCTTCTCCAGACAAGGTAGCTCCCAAGGAGGACTCGGTCGACCGCCGAAGCCCCTCTCCCGACAACTCTCCTGCAGGAACGACTAATTCGGCCTTTCGCTCTACGAATGGACTCGCTGTGATGACCCTCGGGTCTAAGTCAACCGTCTCCATACTGTTGCTCGCCTGCCCGAATCCAACTTTCGAAACCAGCAGAGCAGTCATTACCAAAACATATCGTTTAGCTTGCATCCCCCCTTATTGCAAAGACCTTTCAATAAATGCAATAATAATTGCAAATTATTTGCGTTAACAAGTGGCAATATCTAAATCCGCCAGAATCCGTACTCTGCAGATTCTCAGATCCGCCTGACCTAGTAAACCGTGATTAGCTAGCAATCACTAGAAGCAGAAGAGATCTCGTTTACCCACGGTCCAGTCGTTCCCGCAATACTCGGGAGAACCCGCAGCTAGTTGTTTTCTCCCAAAAGCTTGCCGAAAACCAGGCGTCCCCCGCTCGTGGGAATGACGCTTTCCACCTCTGCCAGCACACTCGAGCCGAGCAAGTCGGCCGACTGGTTCACCACAACCATCGAACCGTCTTCCAGGTAGCCGACGCCTTGTCCGTCTTCCTTGCCAATTTTCATGATAGAGACTGTAAGGGCCCCTCCGATGACAACTTCTTGAGCCAGCGCTTTGTTGAGATTCAGAATATCGACAAACGGAATGCCTCCGTGTTTTGCCTTCTGCAGGAGAGATTCGCTGGTAGCCAGCATTCTTCCTTTGGATGAAGAGACCACAAATAACATTTTCTCGTCACGAGAATCACTGCTTTCCAACTCACTGTCGATGACTCGAAAATCCACATGGTCGATCTTTCGAAGTTCGCTGATGGTCTTCAGCCCTCTTTCTCCCCGATTCTTTTCTTCCACGATAGATGAACTTGAGAGCTCGTGCAATTCGTCCACAACAAACTTGGGCGTCGCAATCGCATCACTTAATAGCCGCGCGTTCGCCAGCTTAACCACCCGGCCATCGACCAGGGCACTGGTATCAAGCACCACCAAAGGAATCTCCACGTTCTGAGGCTCGAACTTCACATAAGGAATCACGAGATTGAATTCGTCCCGCCCCCTTAAAGCGATCACAGTAGAAAGATAGGTTACGCCAATGAACACGCAAAGCCGCGAGATGTAGATGACCTGGGCCTCGCCCCCATCGAATAACGGAGAAATCGTGATGAAGTGAGACGCCAATACACCCATCAGCAAACCGAAGGTAAGCCCGGAGAGCCCTCTCAACGAGAATCCCTTCAACAAAATATCAATCAGAACCAGAAACGCCCCTAGCAACCCCCCGATAACAACCGCCAACGCCGGGTGGACACTGATGTCAGGAAATAAAAATGCTACCGTGAAGCCCCCAATGGTGCAAAACAGCACCATAATGATGCGAATGATTAGAATAGACTGGTTCATCGGTTCCTAATAACGATCGCGCCTAGTCTTGAGACTGAAGCACGTATATCACTATCGGCACTAAAATGAAAATCGTCATCAGGATATAAATGAGCTGTTTCGCTTTACGCGCTTTTTCAATCTGTTCTGGTGTTTCTTTCATAGATTCCTATCACTTTCCCTATGCGATACTGGCTCGTAAAGCAAGAACCTGAAACCTACCCATGGACTCAGCTGGTCGCTGAGAAAAAGACGGTCTGGGATGGAGTCCGCAACTACCAGGCACGAAACTTCATGCGGGAGATGTCTAAAGGCGACCGTGTTCTCTTCTACCATAGCGGCAAAGACAAGGAGCTCGTAGGATTGGCTAAAGTCTCCCGAGCGGCCTACCCCGACCCCACCGCCAAAGAGGGAGACTGGTCTGCCTTCGATCTACAGGTCGTCAAGACACTCAAACGACCGGTCACTCTAAAGGAAATCAAGGCAGATCCTCGATTCAAGGAACTCCATCTCGTGCGAAATTCCAGGCTTTCCGTGATGCCAATCGAAGCGAAAGAATTCAAACAGTTGCTGGACCTCGCTCAAACAAGCGATTGAATCCCTCCTCGTGTTCGAAAAACTCACAGTGATCGCCCCGGGGCTCCTCGGAGCCTCAATCGGAATGGCCGCTCGCAATCGCACGCTTGCCCAATCCATTTCCGTGTGGGCACGGAGAGCGGAAGCTCGCGAAGCACTTCGTTCCGCAGAATGGTGCGACTCAGCACCCGAATCGATCGATGAGGCCTGTGCGGGAAGCTCCTTTATCGTCCTCTGCGCGCCGGTTGAACGAATCAACGAACTCGTCACTAAAATCGCCCCGACACTTGATTCCAATCCGATTGTTACCGATGTAGGGAGCGTCAAAAGCAAATTGAGTCGCCATTGCCACGCCGCTCTGGAATCCCGAGGCCGCTTTGTGGGTTCCCACCCCATGGCAGGATCGGAGAAAACCGGAATGGAAAACGCCGATGCGAATCTCTTCGAAGGGAATACCTGCTTTGTAACGCCTTTTGAAGACACGGATAGCGAGGCCGTAGATGCCGTATCCGCTTTTTGGAGAAATCTGGGAGCAACCGTAATAATGGAATCGCCGGAGCGCCACGATGCCATTGTCGCAAACGTAAGCCACCTTCCCCATCTGCTGGCTTCCAGTTTAGCAAGTTATCTCTCTACCTGTTTACCAACTGCAGGAAAATTTTGTGGAAATGGTCTAAAGGACACAACACGGATTGCTTCCGGCGACCCTCAGATGTGGCGAGACATCATCGTTCAGAATCGCCCCGAGATCATTCGCTCCCTCGACGCTTTCCAGGATGAACTGCAAAGCCTTCGAGCGGCCATCTCAAATGAGGATGATTTCGCCGTCTTGGAAAAACTTGCCGGGGGGAAAGCGTTTCGCGACCAGCTCGGTTCTTAAGCACTCCATAACGATTATGCAGGATCCCTATCCAGTCATTCCTTTCACTGTTCCCGCCGCTGCCAAAGTCGCCGTTCCGGGTTCGAAGAGCATCACGAATCGAGCCCTCCTGTTGGCCGCCCTTTCAAGCGGGGAGACCCGTCTGGAAAACTGTCTTTTTAGCCGCGATACGGAAATTATGCTCGATGCGATCAAAGCGCTCGGCTTTGAGGTTTCCATAAATGAATCCCAGAAGCGGATACACATCCGAGGTCACGGCGGTCGTATTCCGAATAACAAGGCTAAAATCAACATCGGCAATTCTGGCACATCCGCTCGCTTTCTCACGGCCATGCTCGCAACTTGTCCCGACGGCGAATTCGAACTCGACGGAGATGCCGCCATGCGAAAGCGTCCCATCCAAAAACTAGCGGACACGCTCAACGCTCTTGGCTGCGAAATTGACACAGCTAATGGTTTTTTTCCCATTAGAATTCGCTCACACGGACTCAATGGAGGAAAAGCGACGGTCGATGCCTCCGAGAGCAGTCAATTCGTTTCTGCTCTCTTAATGGCCGCTCCATTTGCCAAAGGGGTATTGAATATTGAGCTCAGCGATTCCTCTGTTCGGAGAGGATACATCGACCTGACGCTCAGAATGATGGAGCATTTTGGAATCCCTTCCAAAAACCTCTCCGCCTCCAAAGACAGCTATCAAATAGAACCCGCTTCGTATACTAGCCCAGGAAATGGCTACCAAATTGAGAACGATGCTTCGGCGGCCAGCTATTTTATCGCCCTTCCACTCGCTACCGGGGGCAGCATCGAGATCGAAGGCGTATCCAGAAATTCGCTTCAAGGCGATATCGCCTTCGCCCAAATCGCAGAGAAAGCAGGGGCCACGCTCGACTGGAGAGCGGACTCCCTCGTGGTAAGCGCAAATCTGGACACCCACACGATATGCCCCCTCAGCGCCAATTTCTACTTGTTCAGCGACACCTTTATGACTGCCGCAGCCATGGCTCCACTGGCAAACGGGCCAACTTTAATCGAAGGAATCGGCCATACGCGACATCAGGAGTGTGATCGAATTGAGGCTATGGCCTCTGGATTGGCGAATACGGGCCAAGCCGTTCGCGAAACGGAGTCCTCCATCGAGATTACACCTTCCCTCCTTACTCCAGCTACCATCGAAACCTATGAAGACCACCGCATCGCTATGAGCTTTGCCATTCTCGGGAGCTACGATGCCTTCGCCAACGGAAAGCCATGGATGAACATTGTCGATCCTCTATGCTGCCGCAAAACCTTCCCTGATTTCTTCGATGTCCTTGAATCGGCCCGGGAACAGAGCCTCGCCCATCAAACCCGTTTGAGAGGCAAAAAATAATACACATTTAGTGAAAAAGAATAACTTCATCATCGTCGCAGTCGATGGCGGCGCCGCTGCCGGCAAATCCTCCACTTCACGGGCCCTAAGCGAACGCTTTCATCTCATGCATGTGGATACCGGATCCTTCTACCGAGCCACTACACTCAAGTTGATGGAAGCGGGTGTTTCTTCCGAAGATACAACCGCTGTCACCCAAGCACTCTCCACCATTAAACTGGGAACGTCAATCTCTGGAAACACCGCCTCTATCACAGTGAACGACTGGATGCCCGATGCCTCCATCAGGAGCCAGTCTGTCAATGAAAACGTTTCCCATTTCGCCGCGCTACCTGAACTCCGGGCCTTTCTTTTGGACTATCAACGGTCGCAAGTCGAAGTCGCCAAAAAGAACGGGTTCAGCGGTCTCATCATGGAGGGTCGAGATATTGGATCGGTCATCTTTCCCAATGCCGACTTGAGGCTGTTCTTGTTCGCCGATCCTGAAAAGCGAGCACAACGTCGGGCGAAGGAAGGCATCACTGACAGCATACAAAAGCGCGACCAGATGGATTCGTCCCGCAAAGCGGCTCCGCTTCAATGCCCCGAAGGCGCCACTCTCCTCGACAGTTCAGAGATGACCCTAGAGGAAGTCGTCGAAAAAGTGTCCGGATGGATCGAATCGCTCCTCACTAAATGAAATTTGATAAGAAGATCTACTGGGTCAGTTTCTGGCTTATTCGCAGCTTCTACCGCAACCTGCTGCTCGGCGACATCCAAGGACTGAACAACGTCCCTCGCACAGGTTCGATTATTCTGGCATCGAATCACGCCAGCCACCTCGACCCGCCCCTGCTAGGATGCAACATTCTACGTATCGTCACCTACTTCGCCCGCAAGACCCTTTGGAAGCCGGGAATCGGCGCTGCTTGGATGGACGCTGTGGGAGCCATTCCCATTGACCGTGATGGTGAATCGGACATCTCAGCCATGAAACGTACTCTGATGGCCTTGAAAAACGGCGGTGTTCTCACTCTCTTCCCCGAAGGCACACGCAGTCCTGATGGACAACTGCAGACCGCCAAGCCGGGAATTGGCCTAATCGCAGCAAAATCCCAAACTGCCATAGTGCCCTGCCGCATATTCAATGCCCACAAGGCCCTATCCAAGGAATCTAAGCTTCCCAATCTCAATCTCGCCATCCATATTGTATATGGAAATCCACTACTTCCATGCGACTACGATCCAGGAAAAACAGCAGGCAAAGAACGCTACCAGCAAATAGCGGACAACATCATGTCCGCGATCAGCAAAATACAACGACCTAGGCTAAAAGCCATCTAGCCACGAAAAGCCAGCGGAGTGCATTGATTCACGCTGCGATAGAGCGATACGACCTGCAGGATAATTGCGGCATAAAGCCGCTCCTAACTTTGGTTGGCAGCAAACTATTTCCTTATCAAAGCCACCCAATCCTGATTTTCCTCGCTCGGCGGGCTGCCAAGCGAAACCTTTTTCCCGCCGGAAACTTTTTTCACTTCGCCTCTTTGCAATTTGCCTCCATTGCGAGGGTCATACCATTTAAGGTCAAACGAGCCAGAGGCGTCCGTTAAATCGAGATTCACAATCCCGCCTTCCGGAAGATAAACCACATAGGTTTCTCCCGCTTCCGCTAAACAGAAACGTCCATTTTCCCGCTTTGGATTTCCAACCAGCGCATCCGCGTTATTCATACGCCAAAAGGGAACGTCGTTCTCCTGGAAAAAGGAAATCGCGTGAGCGCAAAATACCCACGACTGGTGACGACTTCTCCAGTCCTGAGCAATCAAATCGTTCTCGGGCAACTTGTAGCCGAAATAGTACTCTACACCTGCCCCTCCCGCCATGAGGTTGCCCCAAAGCGTTTTCTTGCGTACGTCGTGGACATCGTACTGATCCTTCTCGTCCATTTTTCCATCCCAACTATTGTATCCCAAATCTGGAGGAACACCTTGGCTGGCATTCCCTTGCTCATCGTTGGCAACGATCCAAGGGCGACCCGCAGCTCGAGACGCTTCGACCCATTGAAGCGTTCGGCGATGAACATCGTCCCAGTGATTCTGCAAGGACGCGCCCGTTAGAACAGACTGGCTACCTAT
Organism: Verrucomicrobiia bacterium; assembly: GCA_030424825.1. Lineage (GTDB taxonomy): Bacteria > Verrucomicrobiota > Verrucomicrobiia > Opitutales > Opitutaceae > Pelagisphaera. Next base: position 6,897 of record JAUHWE010000045.1, on the reverse strand, counting down.
CAACTTCGAGTATACTTCATCCTGCTGCGGCGGAAATGTGTGCACTACGATGTTGTGATCATAAGGATCCACATTTAAGATATACTCCGCCATGTCACGCTGCTCTTCGTAGCTTTGCGTATTCTCTTCACCCAAATTCCAATTCAACGCGAGATTGTGACCGAAACGAGCAATGAGCTCACGCAAGTACAACTTCCGCTCCCTACCGAGGACTCCACCGTCTAGCGATTCCGGGATCTCTTTGACCACTCTTTTAGAACTTGCTCGATTGTCATCCATCTCATTTTCCTGCAGCTTAAAGTGAAGATAGATTCCTTTCGACTGAGCATGGGCCATTACGATTCCCCATTGATCGAGTTTCGAGCAATCGTAGTTGAACTTCATGTCCCGCTCCACGAACGGCCAAACATTGTCGCCATCACCCGCTGCATTGTAGGTCAGGAACGAAAACGAATTCGCGCCCACTTCCGCTAGATAGTTAAGCCCTCCTATTAGATTTTTACCCCGTCCATTCCCCCAGGACGGATCACCTAGGTTCCAATCCGCTGCGTGAGGTGCCCAATTCTTTAAGGGACCCTTTTCAGGCTTGTTGGTAGTGGTGTCGTCAAAATCAGTATAGGCAAAAACGGTCTCTGGCGCATCTGGGCCCGCCTTTAAAAAGTATTCCCCCGTACCCGCGAACCGCAAGTGATGGGCTCCCACGTACTCCAATCGCCCTTTGCCCCTAAAATCGCGTCCCTTTTTGTTGGTTTTTAAAATCTCGAAGCTGCCTCGTTTGCCGTGATAGGGCTTCAGGACCTCCCCCGCTGCCGGATCGATCGCCGCGTCCTTTCCAGACCGGAACTGGATCTCGTAATTCCACTTGCCTTCCTTATCCGGTGACAAATGGGCTCTCCAAATATTTCCCGATGTGGCGGAGGTGTTGGCGGCATCGCCATCCGCTGCGAAGTATCCAGGAACCGTGTACACCGGTACTCCCGATTCGTGAGCAAAAACCACGTACATGGCGTAATCCGTAAACGGGTTTGGTCTCGTGTCGCGCTCACTCGCCCGAGGGCCATCCAACGAAAGCGTAACCGCATGCCAGGTCCTGAGCACCCCCTCCATTTTCACACGGACATCGTCCGCACCGACTAAAGAGGAACCCAGTCCCGAGATAATTCCAAATGCGACTATGCCGCGAACAAGTAACGCTGAAGAATATTTCATATTGAAAACGATGATCCCATACTAACTCGTGACACCAATTCGAGCAATGTTCATTTGCTTAAATTAATTGAGTTTTTGCAGCAAAAGCAAATTGGGTAGCAATCTGACCGATTGAGTGAGCATGCCACAGGTACAAAGCACGACTGCTTGGCGAGCCACATAGCCAAATGCCCATTTGATCTTGTGTTGATCTAAATACGGCGAGACAAGTCTCCAAATAGCTTCTAATCAATAACAAATCATGAATCACTCAATCTATGGAAAGTAAGCTGTATCCCAAATTCCTGTATCATCCATCCTGCTGATGCGAAACATACATCCAAGTTAGAACAAACCGTTTGTTTAGAATCCTGGAACACCCAACAGAGGTAGCCCCCGCCTTCAAGGGGGTCAAATAGGACTTCTCTTCCATCGCCATGGGCGAAACCTGCAGATCGTGATGGTTCACTTTAGGTTCGATACACACAAAGGGTATCCCTGGAGGAGACCAAAGATTAACGTTAAGAAATCGCCCAAATCAAGTGTTAGGTACGGTGCCTCCCCGGTCCTCCCGGTACCGTTTGCGGGTTTCCTCATTCGAACTCATTGAAAAAACGACTGACTGCCCATCGCGACGCTTCTCAACCTCAAAATCAGAGTATACCGCCATCCCCATTTTCGGGATTTCGTAGGTGATCCCTTTGTAAGTGAAGCGGTTGTCTTTGAAACGAACATCAACCGGAAACATCACCGGAGCGCGATTCTCCCAATATTCAGGATCCCCTTGCCACAGGTACTCTGTACCTGAATCTTTGTGACGCACACTCCAAAGCTCCGCTCCACGCGCGTTAATCGAAACTCGCAACACATCATTTTCAATCGAAACGATCTCGGAACCAATAGCCGTCGCGGAAAACAAGATGGTCCCCAGCAGAAGCGATACGATTGCCGCCCCGTAGGGCCAGCGCTTGCGCTGTGCCGCGTTGATAGAACCCGTCCGATAAATCAAATATTTTGCGGGGGAGTCGCTTGCGGCGACCGCGTATCCATTATTAAAGAAACTTTTTCGGTCGCCGCAAGCGACTCCCCCGCATTCACGATCAATCTCTCTCCTACTTCTCACAATTTCCATCTGGATAACCTTCCCAAACCTACCTCTCAAAACCCAAATAGGCCATGACCGCATCATCCCCAATGAGAGCATCCGCCGGACGGGGATGGGCTTCATCGAATACATAGAGCGCCTCTCGAGGAAGCACTGTCACAAAGCTTTCGTCGAATCCGTAGTTATAGGGGATTTGCTTGTAGTTGAGCCCCAAGTGATGAGCAAAGAACGGGTAGACTGACGTCCGCTTGGAATAGCCATAGTCATGGCCTTCGTTAAACAAATGCACATGCTCGGCATTGTGTTCGGCATCGTACAGAGCATAAACGCTTCGCACATAGGGGTATTCAATCCGCGGCGAATTGCGCGTCCAATCCGCTCCATTGGAAACGAGCAACAAGGGCCGTGGAGCCGCCATGGCAGTGAGCTCGACATTGTTCGTCTCATGCATCGCCCCTTTATGGATCGGCATGCCGCTCTCGCAAACGCAGCCTCCAAAAAAATGAGCGGACACCTGTACGACCGGAGCGGATACCGTTATGCGATCATCAATCGCCGTCAGCACAAAAGTTTGCGTGCCCCCACCCGAGCCGCCAGTCATGCCAATTCGAGAACTGTCCACGTCGGGCCGCGAAACCAAATAGTCCAAGACTCGTTTGCTGTTCCAAGTCTGCAGGAGAGCAGCGATCGGCATTTTGTGAGTCGTTTGCGTAGACTCTGCATAGCCTACCATGTCATACGCAAAAACGACCGCTCCCAGCCGGGCAAACGCCGCACTCCGAATTTGCACATCTTCTTTCAATCGCTTGTCCGCAAGATGCCCATGCGGACAGAGAATGGCGGGATTTCTCTCAGCGGGCTTCAGGGGCGAATACAGGTTCCCTGTGATATAAAAACCGGGAAAACTCTGGATGGCAATGTTCTCAACTACGTATCCATCCATTTCGCGGCGGCTATGGATAATCGGGTTAAACTCCCCTTCAATTTGCGGCATCTTGTCCCAGAATAGCCCTTCCAGAATTCCTTTGCGAATCGAAGACGCTCGCTTTTCCCACGAAGCCTTGTCCTTCCAAGTTGCACTGTACTCCTTCATTTTCAGGTTGGCCTCCGCCGGTTTCCAGTGATGCCCCACTCTCAACTGATTCTTCCCGATGGCTTCGTGAAGAACGAGTGGGGCCGTATCTACGGCGACTAGAACCCCAACCGGGATTCCTAAAATAGCGAAGCATGACAAAATCTTGTTAATTGTAATCATAGGGGACCTTAAAGGTGGTTATTGAATCCAGACAGAGGTGCACTGGAAGATCACCTTGATCCCAAACCCTCGACCTAGCAAGCGATTTTAGGCATTTGCATCCTATTGTCCATAAAGGGATTACCTAGCTCATAACACAATTTCATCACTCGTTGATGTTCCTTCCCCAAAAAAGACGAATAAGTCCAATCCAATCAACGTCTTACAAGTATCACTCAGTGAAACATTCCATTTAAAGCAGACTATCGCGACAGCAAATCCTTCCGGTTCCGATACTAGACCACATAGTCCCCATTTAAAAATGAAGTCGATAACGCCATTTCTTGCGCTCCTCACCCTACTCCTAGTCGGGTGCAACACCCTGAAAGAGACCCAAGTCAAAGTCGCTTCAGGAAACTACGAGCAGGCGATCCGGAATTCTGTCGAAAACCTGCGAAAGAGCCGAACGAAAAAGAAGTCAGCCGAATACATTCTCATCCTGGAAGAAGCCTTTGCCAAAGCGGTCGCTCGCGACAATCGGAATCTCGAACGATTGCGCATGGACCCAAGCGGAACGGCTCTTGAGAAAATCTACAATACGTACCTAGGTCTTCAACACAGACAGGAATACATCATGCCCTTGCTCCCTCTCTTCATCCCCGATCAGGGGCGTGAGGCTGATTTCAATATCATCAATTACAATGGCCCTCTCCTCAACTCGAGAAATCGCCTTTCCGAACACCTTTACCGCCACGCAACTGAATTGCTCGCCAGCGGGGATAAACCCAATGCGCGAATCGCGTACGAGAACCTCAACTTCCTGGATGAGATTAACCCCAACTACAAAGAAACCCGAAACCTGATAAATGAAGCCCATTACCAAGGGACCGACTTTGTCTTGGTCAAAATCGTCAACGCATCCAACATCGCTTTGCCTAAGCGCCTTGAAGACGACCTACTGGACTTCGAAGCCTACCAGTTGAACGGCGGTAGTTCCTGGTCTGTCTACCACAACCACTACATCGAGAACATCGACTACGACTACGAAATGGTTCTGGCTATACGCAGCATCCTCGTCAGCCCGGAGCGAATACACGAGAAAGAACGCATTCGAGAACAACGCGTAAAAGATGGATTCAAATACAAGCTCGACGCGAATGGAAATGTCGCCAAGGACGCCCAAGGAAACGACATCAAGGTGGACAAGTGGGTGACCGTTCGGTCCGTAGTGACTGAGTTTACTCAATCCAAGTCCGTGGCCATAGAAGGTAAGGTTGAGTATCGACCTTTTCAGGGCCGGGAAAACCTTTCCAGCTTCCCCTTGGCGAGTGAGCATTCATTCCAACACCACTTCTGCACCCATCAAGGGGATAGTCGCGCTTTGAGCGATCATGATCGTGGACTCCTCGAGCACACCCTAGTCGCATTCCCTTCCAACGAGCAAATGATCTATGAGACAGGAGAGTCCCTCAAAAGCCGGCTCAAGCAGATCATCTCCCGGAACCGGTTCTAAGAGAGTGTCTACACGGAGATCGTTTTCCTGCTCATCCGGACCATGGCAGGTCACGCAATATTTCTCCAGAATCGAGGCAACCTCCCGATCTAAGGAAATTTCCTTTCCGGTCGCCCCCGTCCCCATAATTCCCAGCAGACCGAACGTCATCGTTTGAAGCATGGGATTCTCAAAAACACGGGGCATAGGGAAACAGGTTAAAATCGGGAAACTTATGAGCTCTTAAAGGTAGCTCACTCGCTTCAGAGTGAGCAACCTAAGAATGAAGGCCAAAGGCTAAATACGATGCTCATGCTGAAGCGGGTGAGCTACGGCCAGCACCGGATCGATGAGCTACCTGTGCTAACCTTGAATCTCGAACCCCTAAAACTAATATGCTGAACAAGTGATAACTCTACGTTGCTAAAAGGTTAAATGGTAGGGCAACGACCTCCGGGCGTGCCGCGTTTTTATTATCTCCTTGTACGGCACGCCCGGAGGTCGTTGCCCTACCCAAAAATGCATTCCCGAGATATTTGTCACAAGGTTCGAACGATTTACTCGAAGGGAATAGATTTCGAGCTGTCGCGAAATCCGTCAATGCAGAAGGTGCTGCAGTCTCAATTCATTTGTATTCCCGTGATGGTGACCCCGCCACGCTCAGCAATTCTCAAAATCTGAAACCACCAGCGAAATACTCTTTGCTTCGCTTTCGGATTTAGTCATAGCCTCAAGACGGATATGCAGAACAAACAAGATCTTCCCGTGCTCTCCCAAATCAAAGGCGTCCCCTCACCGTCCCTTGTGGTATTTCCCGAAAGAATCCGAGCGAATATCCAGCTCATGATCAAGATCGCGGGCGACGTCGATCGACTCCGCCCGCACGTCAAGACACACAAGATGGCTGAAGTCGTCGCGCTGCAACAGGAACAAGGAATACAGAAATTCAAGTGCGCCACTCTGGCAGAAATGAGAATGCTTCTCGGCTCCCAGGTCAAAGACATCCTGCTGGCCATGCAGCCGGTTGGACCAGTTATTGGGAGTCTTGTTCAGCTGTCGAAGGAAAATCCGGATACACAATTCTCCACCCTCGTCGACAACCCTCAAACCCTCGAATCCATCGAGACGCTTTGTCATCAATCGGGAGCAAACCTCGGGGTATACCTGGATATAAATTGTGGTATGGATCGCACGGGAATCGTTCCTGGAGAAGCGGCCAAAAAGCTCTATCAACGCATACACCAAAGCGAATCCGTCATACTGGGTGGCCTTCATGTCTATGATGGGCATATTCGCGATTCCAACATTAAGGACCGTGCGGCACACTGCCGGAGCGACTGGGAAGCCGTTGACGCCTTTATCGATTCCCTAAAGCAATCCGCCTTGCCAATTCCCAACATCGTCGCTGGAGGCAGCCCCACGTTTCCCGTACACGCCCAACGAGAGAACGTTGTCCTCAGTCCCGGCACAAGCCTCCTATGGGATTTTGGATACGGCGACGCCTTTCCGGATCTCCCCTTTCAACACGCCGCCTTTCTACTGACTCGAGTCTTGAGCAAGCCAGCAAAAAATCTCATTTGCCTCGACCTGGGCCACAAATCGGTCGCCGCCGAAATGCCCCACCCCCGTGTCCGCCTATTGGGCCTGGAAGACGCCGCCTTCGTTTCCCAAAGCGAGGAGCACCTTGTCATCGAAACCGAAAAAGCGGCCTCACTTTCAGTCGGCGATGTCATCTACGGCGTACCACGTCACATCTGCCCCACCGTCGCCCTGCACAACAAAGTCGCCGTGGTCAACGATGGAAAAGTTACCGGCTATTGGACAGTCGTCGCCAGAGATAGGATACTCGACTGATTTGTAATCGCAACTATAAAGAGC
>JAUHWE010000703.1 GCA_030424825.1 Verrucomicrobiia bacterium | reverse complement strand
CGCTTCTTCAGCCTTCTTTTCGCTATTGGTTTCGTGTTTGGTGATCCGCTTGGCGGCGATGGCCACGCTCATACTGTGACGCCATAATTGATCAACCAGCGCTTGCTGATTGGGATCCTCGAACTTTTCAAAAGCCTGAACGGCCAATACGATATTTTTGACGCTTTCGATTCCTAGAATGGAAACCGCCTGGGTAATGTCGGATACCTTTTCTTCGAGTCCAAAAAAGGACGAATTTACGGTCTGCAAGATCTTCGCGGTCACCGCAATGTCCGCCATTATGATTTCCGATACGCTTTCAACGGAAGCATTGGGGTTGTTCACGGCGTTGACCACCTTCATGTACACGGGTGGCAAACTGGGAAAGCCTTTTACGGAACCCACAATTTCCTTTATCTTGTCCTGGCCCAGCCAGTTATTGAGATTAACGACCCGTTGCAATTCCAGTTGCAGCGTATTCGCGGGACATGGACTCGGAAGGTAATGAAACGTACTGCCAATTTCAGGATCGAGAGCTTCCTTCTCCGTCTCTTCGGCCAGGATGAAACGCTCAATGTATGGAAATTTGGTAGCAATCGACTTGAGCAGCTTCACCCCGTCGATGACTGAAGGGCGGTGGGAGCAAATAATGATTTCCGGTTGCTTCGCCTTGATCAGTTTGAGCACCCTCTTTGGATCAGTACAGGTTTCCAAAACCCATTGATCACCTACCGATGATAGCTTTTCTTTGAAATCGTCAAAGGTCGCGGCTTCTTTGTCTATGAGGAGGATTTTTGTGGTCATCAATCTTGAGGATTAAAACGAGTATTCGCCCAACTGAGTTGGCTCTAGCCAGTACGCTATAATCGACACAAAATACCCAATCCTTTAGAGAGTGCAGTAGGGGTGTCTCCCTAGATCCAGAATGCTGACCTTCAAGGTGAAATCCGTTCATTTTCGATCTTGAGTTTTCGAATCACGTCGTATTTCGTTCCGGCTCGTTACGTAAATGCGTGACCCGTGGGGCAGTAGCTCAGCTGGATAGAGCACCTGATTTCTAATCCGGTGGTCGGGGGTTCGAGTCCCTCCTGCCCTACCATGATGGAGGGACGAGAAACCCCGAAGGGGGTTTGACGAAGCGAAGCGGAGATGGGGCCCAGAATGGGATTTCTCAACGAGAAAGTGGAGCGAAGCGACACCCAATCCCTCCTGCCCTACCATGATGGAGGGACGAGAAGCCCCGAGGGGGTTTGACGAAGCGAAGCGGAGATGGGGTCCGGAATGGGCTTTCTCAACGAGAAAGTGGAGCGAAGCGACACCCAATCCCTCCTGCCCGTCCCTAAATGCAGGGCCGGAGCAGGCTAATGCCGTGAGCGACTAGGGTGGATTGCGGTGTAGAACCGCTCCTACGAGTTAGGCCAAGGCGTACTGCTTCTGAGTCATCTCAGTAAGCGAAACCCAGTTGTTCCAGGCAGTTTGGAGTTCTTTGCGCAGTTCCTTGATCTCGAGCAGGAGGATCTGGCGGCGTTCTTCCGTCGCAACCTTGAGTTCCCGATAAGCCTTCGCCAATTCTGCGGCCTTGCCTTCGAAGTTCTTCGATAGCTCTTCGAGCTTGTGCCTCAGTTCGTGGGCGCTTTCGTCGATTTCGTGACGGATACGCTCCAAGAGCAGCTGCTTGTCGTTCTTAACCAGAGTCTGCTGGATGCGAATGCTATTCACCCAGCGAAGGTTTTTGACGAGCCCAATCTTGGATGATGTCCAGATCAGCCATTTGGTGGGATCAAAGTGATACCAGCGGATACCGTTTCGGTAGTCGTTGGCGATTGCGTGGTGGTAGTTGTGGTAGCCTTCTCCAAAAGTTACGATCGCCAGCAATGCGTTGTCTGCTGCAGTCTGCTCCTTGGAATAAGTTCTCGAACCCCAAATATGGGCCAGTGAATTGATAAACCACGTACAGTGGTGAATCGTGAAAATACGAAGTAGCACACAACCCACAAATGATGCGAGTGGCGGCATAAATAGGCAGCCGAGACCGAATACCGCCCCGTTAACGAGGAGAAAGAGTTTTCCGTAGTGATTGTGCTGGAACATTACCCGCTTGTTTTTCAACAGGTCACCAACGATACGATCATTGATAGGAATAGGCTTGCTGACGAACAGCCATCCGACATGGGCAAACCAGAAGCCTCGGTTGATGTTGTATGGGTCCTTGTCGGTATCTACGTGGCTGTGGTGGATGCGGTGGTCGTTGGACCAGCTCAAAGCGGACATCTGTCCCGAAAGCATCGCCATAAACAGCCAGAACCACTCGTAGAGGGGATTTGCGTCGTAAGTCTTGTGGGCAAACAAGCGATGATAAGCGGCCGTAATAGCAAATCCAGACAAGACAAAAGTCACGAAATAGATCGCGAAGGTCGCGAAGTTGAAATCACTGATAACGAATGGCAGTAGAGCGAATAGCGCTACGTGATAGCCCGCAATCGTGGCGAAGGTTCCCCAGTTTTTAATACGCATGTGTGAGATAGAAAGTCCCGCTGTGGGAGGGTTTGTTCAAAAAAGACACCGCATATGTCGCGATTTTCTTTCAATACGCAACCTTTACATAACGGATTTTAGGATAATTTCCTGAGTATTAGCAGAATCCGTAGCCAGAATAAGGCTCTCGACTCGCGTTTCACTCATATTTGACCTTCTTTTGAAAAGAATGCATTGTCACCCCTGATACGTTAAAACTTTGAATCCATCCCATTTTTCAAAGTAAAGATATCCTGCCAACGAAAACACTGTAATCACCCCCAAACCGTGCAACGACCCG
>JAUHWE010000044.1 GCA_030424825.1 Verrucomicrobiia bacterium | reverse complement strand
GCAAAACTGCCCTCCAGTTCACGAATTGAGGTCTCGTATTGATCAAGGCGAATACGGTCCGCACTGCTGCCGTTTCGCTTGAGACTCGAAAGTTGTTCTCCGAGAGCATCCAAGATGCTGCCATTACGCTCTATCAATTCACGGCGAACACTTCGCTCGCGGGCAGACAGATTGAGAAACAAATGGTCGAACAGTTTTTGCGGATCGGTGTAGGGTTTGATTTCAACACCGTTGGAATTCCAGCTCATACGGATACCGTTTTCCAAGGCTGCATGAATCGAAGAAAAGCGGGCGTTTGATCCGATGCGACGGGCAATCAATTGGTCTATGGAAATATTCTTTTCTGGATAGGCCGAGGCATTCTCTGGAAGAATGCCATTCAGAAAGGATATTTCCCGTCCATGGCCACTGACCATCCCATGATCGGTATGCGACAATATGGTCATTCGCTCTTTCAACCACTCGAGGGACCTGAGAGTCTTCGGTAGCGTAATGGCTTTTCCGAACTCGTCTGGGAAAAAGTACTCCGGATGCATCCCAAGCGGGTTCCCAACAACCAGAAACCGCATAGGAACCTCGGTCGACGGACTCCCAAAGGAAAAAGATTCCAACAGAGGAAGTGTCAACGCTCCGCCGATGCCCTTCAAGAATGTGCGTCGATGTATTTGCATTGTTTTTAGGTGATGTGGAGTCTTACGGAAACCTAAGGGAGTAAGATGAGGACTTGATTATGTACTCTAAATATCAATACTGTGCTAAGGAATTCCTCTATTTAGCTCGCAGATTATCTGCTTCAAGATAGCCCTAACATCTTAGAACGAAAACGTATTGGTCAAAAACCACATTCGCTCGTTCGGAATCCGAATGACCGCAATATTGCCGTCAGGATCTGCCGCAACCGGGATGTCGTCGTCGTCGCCAAAGGCATTACGTACATTCAGTTGGATCTTCCAGTCGACCCTGTCATTCAACCTGCGGTGATATCCGGCCCAAAGGTCGCCATTAAGCAGGTCCGGAGCATTGATGGGACTAGTCAGATCGGGTGTAATCGATCCCTGCTCATTCACAAACGTGGGGAACCCGATGGTAATATCATCCAGCCATCTAGTAGCTCCCCCTACGGACCACCCTTTGAGAATACTATCATCACTAAATTGATAATTGGTGATCAGATTGGCTCTCCACTCCCGTAGTTCCGGAACGGTGGTACCTTCTTTGGCCAAAAAGGCATCGAGAGGCGTATTGACACGGGCGCTCCAACGCCGTTCGAAGCCGGCCGCTGCGCCAAACGTAATGGAATCACGGAGACCAAAGAAACCCGAACTGGCCCATTGCTGATTCATGTAGTCCACCATTCTTTTATGCTCGGGGGCCCCATTGGAGGAAATCGCTTCCGCCTTTCCTACGTTCAGCTGAAGGCGCCAGTTTTTCGTCGGGTTGGCCACTAGGTCGATTTCGAAGCCCTCGGTAACGAGGTCGCTAGTGGCGATCGGGCGATCGCGGGGCTCCCTCTCAATTCGAACCGTACTTCCCTGGTCCACTAGCTGGAAATTGTGGTAAGCCCTCACGTCCGGCGGAAGAATCTCAAGAAGCGCTTGGAACATATCCTCGTAAGAGTTGATATTCGGAATGGGGTCCTCACCCGGGGCTGGGCGGAATGCGGACTGAGGATCTCCCAGCAGCCAGAATGCCTTGGCTTCCTCGAAGGTGAATCCTTCGTTGATAGGACGCACAACCGTCCGGTCTAGGGAAAAGGCGATTCTTTCGATCGTCTGCGCGACGTCCGCACTTAGCAAGCCGATGTCATTGGTGCTCTTCTTTTCGGAGGATGTAGTGAACCAGTTAAAACGGGCAGAGAAACGTCTGTTTACGTCAATGGTGAAACCGATCTCCTCCGTCACCCCCGTTGGCGGCGGCAATGCGTCGCCATAAACGGTGCGTCGAATTCCAGATGGCGAGAAATTCTCCGATTCACTGAAGTGACCGCTCAAGCGCATATTGCCCGGCAGAAACGATGTCCAGTCTTCAGGGATGTGAAGGACCACACTTTGGGAAAAGGTACTGCCTTTAGCAGGTTCCAGGGATGTATCGCTGAGCCTGATGAACTCATCTCTATAAATACCTGACTCGTCTCGCTGGCTATCGAAACCCGTCAACGCTTCGAGTTCGGTCGTATCGATATTGTCAGTATCGATGGATTCGTCGCTTCTCCAGCCAAACAAAGTGACCAAGTGGCCATCGAGAAAGCGGTTTTGTATGACGAGAGCTTCTGAATCGATCTCTCGTTTGCTCATGCTCCCTCCATTTAGGTGGGTTCCCACTCGGAAATTATTGGCACGCAAATCCCCGAAATCCGCAAAATTCGGGAAGCCCCTATACCAAATATTGTAAACATCTCCGTCTTGAGGCGTAGGGACATTGATCTGTTCGAGTCTCACATCGCTCGGGCTGCTCGCACCTAAATAACTCGGGCCAACATAGACTACTTGGACGGGAGGCCTTTGGCCGGGAATTCGTCCCCCTAGGACCTCCTGGGCATCGACTTCATCACTAAACCATGAGTTGGCATAATTGCGATTCTCCTGAGTTAATTCCTGAGTAGCGAGGAGACCGGTAATGGTATGCTGGCCTAACCATCGGCCCACGCCGTCCGCAAAGATATCTTCGAAATTCAACTCGTAGAAGGCAGTGAGGCGGGCGGCGTCTCGTCTGGCATTAAAGGTGTTACTATTGGAGCCGTTCTGAACCACCATGGGGCGGCCCAGATTAGGATTTGGCTCCCCATTGGCTAGCACTTCATTATAGTCAATACCTGGGCCCGAGGGGCTACTGCGGACTATGGCATCTCCAAACATTATCTGCGACCAACGTTCAAAATCCTGGCTGTCAAACACCACCTCGAAGCCCGCACGGTTGTCCTCAAAAAAGGTCTGCTCTAGAGTGAGATTATACGTATCAAAGTCCTGTGCGACCCGAGAAGTATCTCCGGAAAACAACAGGTTGTGGTAGTCAAAGATATTGCGATCCTGAATGCTCGGAACAAAGAATCCCGGTGCATAATCTTGGCTATTAGGATCTCGAGTGACCTTAATATCATACGCAAGCACGCCTGGTCCTTCATGGTGCCTGCCCTGGAAACCATTCGCGCCGGGGAACTGAGGGGTTCCTGCATTGGGAAATAAGTTGCCAGCGGCGTCCGGATAAATAAGCGCGAAGGCCTCAAAATAAGGAACGTTACTAGAGGTTGGATCGGACTCCAAGGTATACCCGTCTTCGACGAAATTACTTGTGTATTGAGACTGGAAAACAGGTGGCTGATGCGCGGGAAGCGCGGATAATCCGGTATATTGCTCGAAGTCGGTACTTGAAGGGTTCCACCATGTCGAAAAGTCGTCCTGCGGAGGTATCACCTTGACAGGATTGCTGGTGATATCCCCATTCTCGATATTGGCTCGGAGGATCATTTCGCCGAAAAAATTGCTATTCTTATTTTTAAGCGCGACGATTTCTGTGGCCAGATAGAAGCGTTCATCTTCCTCGTAAGCAGGCTTTTGTTTGAATTTTTGGGACTCGTTCAGGGCCGCGACTCGGATAGCAACGCGATCTTCTACTAGAATCTTATTGTAGTCGAAAGAGACCCGGTGGGAACCGTGCCCGCCAAACCGGGCAACGACCTCTCCAAAGTTATCTCCCACAGATGCGTTGTTCAGGTTGTTGTTGATGACGCCTCCAGGAGAGCCCACCCCGAACAGCATGGAGTTAGGACCGCGATTGATAGTTACCCGGGAAGTATTGTAGCTATCGAAGGGGATTTCGGTGAGGAAGAAATTCCGGGTGAGGGTTGCGGATTCCAAACCACGAACGCGTTGATTCCCTTGCGGATTGATCCGATTAGCGTTCTCGTCCGTTCGTCCTTGACCAAAAGAGGCATTGGCAAAATTGCCCTGGAACCCTCCCACTTCTACACCTAAAGAATAGGACAGGATGGTGCTCGCATCCGTGGCACCGGTATCCTCAAACATCTGTTCGGTTAAGATTGAAATGGAAGATCCCACATCCCGCAGCGACGTTCTCAACCGCGTGCCGGCTAAGGTATTTGTGGCTTGGTACCCTACATTTTCCGCTTCATTCACAGTGAAGGGCGACAGTTCGTAGACTTCGCCTTCAAGCTCCTCTTGAGCTGTCAGCTGACCCTGCGAGCCTCCAACGCTGATCGCTAATACGCTAATCAAGCCTTTCAACCAGTTGTCATTTCTTTTATTATTCATTTCGATCTCTTCTCTAATTTGTAGCTTCGCTTTTTGAGGTTTTTCCAAGTTGTCGTTATTCCGGTCTTCCGGCAGGATAACAAAGGCTCCATTGTCGCTCGCTTTCACTACCAATAAGCCGGTGCCTTCCAACAAATGCCTTAATGCCTGCTCTGGAGAATAACTCCCGTAGAGCATTGGCGTTGTCACGCCCTCCACATCCACGTCCGAAAACGCGATTTGAATTTCCCCTTGCATACTCACTCGTTTCAACGACTCGATCGCATTGGATTGCGGTATATCGAACAGCGTGCTCGAAGCGGCACCGAAGCTGGCGGAAACGAGAACACCACCTGCGCAAAGCCAGATGCAACGTATCAACCATCGAAGACTCGGGGATAGAATGAGGAGCATTAATTTTCATAGGGGCAACTTCCGTCACCCGGTATAACGTAGGTTCGTTGAACTTACCCTTAAAACAAAAATGAACCGTCCCAGATTTTAGTCCATATTCGGAGACTCAAGCTACTTTTGGGAAGAAACAAATATAATCTTTTCGCCGTATTTGATTTGAGCATCCAAAGATAACTCCAGCATCTTCACGAAATCCTGGTAATTGTCTGGCTCCATGGCAACCGTAAGACGTTTCGTTTTCATTTCATCATTGAGGAGAATAATTTTCACGTCATTTAAGCGATTGAATTCTGCTACTATTTCGTAGAGAGGAGCGGATACAAACTGCAAGATTCGATCCTTCCATTCTAGCTGGACCTCCAATTCTTCAGGACTGATGCTGACCACTTTGTAATTATAACGGCCGCTCGTCGTATCCTGAATGATCATCTGTCCAGCGACCACTTCATTCTCCAAAGAAGACACTTGATTCTCATAGTTTTCAATCGCTGTTGGCTTTGCCACTTTCACCCTACCTTCGACTACCCATACTTCAGAAAATCCCGCCGCCAACTTCACCGAAAAGGCGGTACCAATCGCGGTAACGATACCGAGTTTTGATTCAACTACAAATGGTCGATCCGGATCTCCTTCCACGGAGAAAAAGCTTTCCCCTTTTTCTAGAAACACACGCCGCTGGGACTGGGTATAGGTGACTGTCAACCGTGTGTCTGGTTTTAGTTCTAACGTACTGCCATCCTCCAGTACGTGGCGCTTGTAGCCCGATGTTTCGAGGACGTAAGTCGTAGCCTTTGCTTGCCCGCTACTCCCATTAAAGTCGATCGACCAAAAAGCCAAACCCAGCACCAGCACGGCAGCCAAGCCACTGATCCAATAGAACCCATTGACGATCCTAGAAGTTTCTGGACCGTGCAACGATGCCTCGGCCGCGTCACTACTTAACTCATCCATACCCTGCCAGATAACCTGGATTTCAAAATAGGCCTCATCATGTCGCGGTTCTGCAGCGAGCCATTGATCAAAATCAGCCTGTTCTTCCGCACTCAATCCACGCTCGTTCCTCGCAACCCAAAGCGCCGCCTTGGCATCGATGCTTCCCCAGCGAAGAGTCCACCATTCCCGCAATCTCGTAACCATCACCCGATCTCCTTCACGTACTTAGCAAAAAACACCTTACATTTTTTGAGCCCGATCGAAATCTGAACTTCTACGGTTTTCGTCGAAATCCCCAATCGTTGGGCGATTTTCTTAAGAGGAAGTCCTTCGACTTTTCGGAGCAAAAAGATCTTCCGACACCGGTCGGGCAACTGATTGATCGCCTCCATCATTATCTCCTGGTGCTCCTTCTTGCTCAATTGGTTTTGTATTCCTTCAGCGTCGGTGGACAAAACCGGATCATCCAAGTGCTCGCCAAGTTTTTCAAAGTATACCACCTTATGTTTTCTGAGATAATCGATCGCAAGGTTTCGGCAGACCGCAAATAAGAACGCCTTGGGCTGCGCGATTGGCGATTTTCGCTGCCGATCGAGCACTCTCACATATCCATCCTGAATGATTTCATCCACATCGGCTACGGTCGGAAACCGTTTGCACAGCCACCGACGCACCTCCGCTGCATGCGGTGCAATTTCGCTTAAAAGCCATTCATTGTCAGATTGGCCGATCGGCTTCGTCATATTTATTCTTACTACCTACCTATAGCCTGAACGTGTCTTTGGTGAGGTTTCCCTTAAAAAAATCTGCTTTAAAATCAGGATACCCGCAAGTGATTTGATTCGAGGACATCAGTAACGCCACTAACTGACTGTTATGCTCAGGAAAGAAAAACGATACAATGAGCAAAATAGGGTCAGTGCTTGATTCTTGATGATAGGCTCTTTTCAAGAACCGAACCGTAACTCACGGACTGATTTGGGAGATCTGGCGACTCGTGAAAACGAGGCCACGTAGACAATCTTGCTATACTTTGGCAGGAGCGTCACAAAGCTTGCTCGTCCAACGCATCAACTACATGGCTTCGCCGGTCTGGAGTTGGTAGATCATTCTCCAAAGTCGATCGCTCTCCCCACGCTCAATAACTTGCAAGGGAGTGGAGCCGTCAAAGGCGTCGTTGGGTGTCTTGAGCCATTCGCCGATGTACGAGCTTTCCATAAGGTCGGCGAGTCCATCAAACAGCCGCACGAGCTCCTTCAATTGCTTCTGAGCGGCAGTGCTAGGCTTGTCGCCAGCGGCCCACTTGTCCACCGAACGAAGCGAATACCCGGTTAGCCGAGTGAGATCCGGGCGGATAACCTGGTAGTCGCGGCAAAAGCGTTTCACATCGAACGACTTTGTTGCCGCTGACGCTTTCCCAACCATTGGTTTAACACTCGGTTTCGAATTTCGGCGGTCCACGGTCTTTTTCCTGCCAGGCGTTGAGGCAGCGGGCCTAGTCGCTTTCCGAGAGGTGGATATTGCAGGTTTCATTTCTCTGGGATCGTAGTGTGGGCTGATCTGCTTTCAAGCTTTTACATGCATATGTGCATGTCTATTTTCTTATCCAATCGTCGAGTTCGATCTTTCCTGAAATCTCGACTGTGCTCTCGGATTGGATATTGGCAGGAAACCATACGAGGTTCCGCCCCCTCCTGTCTACAGCGGAACGCACGATCAATCCCTCGAATACGAGCTCGAACAGGGCGCGACCAACCGCTTGTCCCAACGTTTCAGAGCCTTGTCCATTAATCTTCTCCCAATCTTCCTCAAGTAGCTCGTCGAGACTGGGCCAGTTCAAGACAGATTCCAGTTTTTCGAGGTTGGCTACATGCTGCAGGGAGCAGTGGATCTCCACAATTATACGAGGCTTTTTTCTGGGCTTCTTAATCCCGTAATAAGCGAACGACCGTCGCGATTCTTTTAGAGCAATGACTTCCGAAAACGATGCGTAAACGGCATCATTGAATTGGGGGCACAACCAACGGCTGCCGCTAAGACGTGTTCCCTTTCCGGATACGATATACTCAGACCGAGCCCATGCCAGCTCAACGCATCGGTGTACGTTTGAATTGAAACTTTGTGAAAGCCCATCTCGCACGGACTTGAGCTTCGCTTGAATCTTCGAGAAGAGAGGGTGCGGACGAACAGCAGGCATAGGGTAAGAGTCGATGGATACTGGCCAAGAACAATGGCGAGAAGAAAGCCTTCCAAGAAAACTTGGGATCGAAAGGTTCTAGCCTGTTTTATTTCTGGATGATGCCAATAAGAATCTCGCTAGTTTTCAGACTCGAATTCGCTTAGGAGGAGTTGTCCAAGGGCGTTCGAAATTGAGAAATGTATCCGACTAGGGTGAGTGCTCGGGGATCGCCCGCTGCCTTAAGGCACTGGCTGATTGCGGGGGTGGGACTAAAGATGGGCTCTGCGGCAGATCGGGGACGATCTCGCCCTACCTTTTGCTAGACTTGCTCTCGCTAGCTTATAGCTTCGCTTGTCAGGTCTACTGAGAACGGCTCAATCCATCGCGGTTAATAGAGAGGCCGTGCGGGCTGGATATTTCACTATACATTGAGAGAAGGTTCAAATAGCTTTCCACCTAAATGTACCAACTCAGGCCATATCAGCAGGAAGCGGTTGACAGCACGCTCAACTACTTCCGGAGGAGACGGACCCCGGCGGTAATCGTTCTGCCCACGGGAGCGGGCAAAAGTCTCGTCATCGCGGAGCTGGCGAAAATAGCCAAGGGACGCGTTTTGGTGCTGGCCCATGTCAAAGAGCTAGTGGAGCAAAACCACCTGAAGTACGAAAGCTATGGCCTGAAAGCGGGGATCTATTCCGCGGGTCTGAATCAAAAGGACAGTACGCGAAAGGTGATATTCGGCAGTATCCAGTCGGTGGCCAACGCGGACGATAGCTTCTTCAATGACTTCACGCTCCTGGTGATCGATGAGTGCCATCGTGTTGGTCTCGAGCCCGATAGTCAGTACGCCAAAGTAATCAAGCGTCTTAAGCTGAACAATAAGCGTATTTGCATTTTGGGTCTGACCGCGACTCCTTATCGGCTGGGACTCGGCTGGATCTATAACTACGCTCACCGAGGGGAGTTGAAGACTCAGGAGCTGCGCTTCTTTAAGCACTGCATCTACGAGCTGCCGCTTGAATATATGATCAGGAATCGGTACCTAACACCTCCGGTGAAGGTGGACATTCCGGTCACATCATATGACTTCTCTGAGCTTATCGAGGGTGGAAAATCGTATACAATGGCGCAACTCGAGGAGGTCCTGAAACGGCAACGACGGCTGACCCCCTTGATCATCAAAAACATTGTCGATATCACTGACAACTACCAGCGGCAGGGTGTGATGATTTTCAGTTCCACGGTGAAGCATGCTCAAGAGGTGATGGAGAGTCTTCCGGAGGGCCAAGCCCGACTCGTTCTGGGAGAAACCGAGGCGGATGAGCGGGATCGGATCATTGATGCGTTTAAGAAGCGGGAGTTCAAGTACCTGGTCAATGTATCCGTTCTCACGACCGGTTTCGACGCCGTGCATGTCGATGTCATTGCGATCTTGCGCCCGACAGAGTCGGTCAGCCTGTACCAGCAAATCATCGGACGTGGTCTGCGTTTGGATACCGGAAAAAAGGATTGCCTGGTTTTAGACTATACTGGCATGGGGCATAATATCTATGCCCCTGAAATCGGCGACCGGAAAACGGTCTCTGAATCGGTCGCCGTCCAGGTGCCCTGCCCTGAATGCGGTTTCGTGAATGATTTTTGGGGCATCGTCGACGATGATGGATACGTGATGGAGCACTTCGGGCGGAAGTGCCGTGGTGGTAGTTTGGACCCGAATACCTACGAGTTTAAACCCTGCGGCTATCGCTTTCGCTTTAAGGTCTGCGATCAGTGTTCGGCTCAAAACGACATCACCGCTCGCGAATGCAGCCACTGTGGCCATATGCTTATCGATCCGGACACAAAGCTGAAACAGGCCAAGCTTTCTAAAAATGCCCATGTGCTCACCCCGGATTCCATTGAGATGCTCGAGCGTTTTGATAAAAACGGGAATCCGTACCTGCAGGTGAAATACTACGACTATGACGCCCGCTACTTAGCGGAAAATCACTACCTCAATAGTCAAAATAGTCTTAAGAAATTCAATGTCAATTTTCTGAGGTCCCATCTGAAAAAGCCGGAGTTGAATCTCAGTATCCGGTCGGTGGGCGAAATCACCAAAATTCAATCACAGCTAAGAATGCCTTCCTTTGTAATCGCCCGCAAACAAGGAAAGTTCTGGAAGATCACAGAAAAGATTTTTGCCGAGGAACTTTGAAAGGGGCATTCTTGGTTTTCGAACGACCGCTACCAGGTAGGGCGAGGACCCCACTCCTTCGCTTAAGCTACGGCGGCGCGAGCTGGGCCCGCCGCATAGGAATATCAAAATAAGGCGGCACGCCCGGAGGTCGTTGCCCTACCATTCGATCTTTGAGCACGGCTCACGCTAAAGCGAGTGAGCTACCTGAACCAGTAGGGGGTAGCCGCTAACCATTGACGTCCAGGCACGCACGCTTGCACCGCTTTCAAATCAATTTTCAGCAAGCACGCTTTCGCGATGCTTCTGAGGGCTAAGACCTCTCACCCGCTTGAAAGCCGCGCTCAACGCATACGGGCTGCCGTATCCCACTCGTTCCGCGACCGTACCGACCGTCTCCCCAGGCTCGCACAAGAGATCGGCGGCCAGAGCGAGTCGCCACTGAGTTAAGAATGCCATAGGTGACTCTCCGACCACTTCGTTGAAACGGCGGGCCAATGCGGCTCTAGAAACGCCCACCTTTGCCGACAGGCTGGCCAGCGTCCAAGCGTGAGCTGGCTCCCTGTGGATCAGTTTCAAGGCCCGCCCTACTACGCGGTCTCCCTTCGCCTGGTACCAGGGAAGTTCTCGTGTCTCGCTCCGTTCGAACCACTTTCTCAAAATGGCGATCATGAGCATATCGATCAAACGATCCAGCACCGCCGCTTGTCCCGGGGCGTCACGCTCCATCTCGACACTCAACATCTCGATTAAGGGTGACTCCCATTTCTCATTTTTCACCCACAGTATTGGAGGCAGAGCGTCGCGGAGTCGCTCGCTCACATCAGTCACTGATTCATAGCTTCCAATCAGCATCAGATTAGAAGCCTCAAGATCGTTGCCCCAAGTGCGTACGCCCAGCTTCATCTCTTCATGGAGCGAGCGCCCTTCAGGCGATCGACAATCCTGTCCTGGAAAAATGAATATCGTCGGGTCCCTATCTGGTACGTCGCACACCGTGTAGTGGCCAGGGGAACGCGTAATCGCGACATCGCCCGGCCCTAAGGCGACTGCTTCGCCGTTGTCGTGAGCGATATGGCACGTGCCCTTTACCATGGCGATGATCGTTAAAGGGGAATTCGCCTCGACCCGCAGGCTCCAGGGTGACTCTAGCAGTCCGCGTAAAGCGAAAGCTCCCCTCGCCCGAGGGCCTTCTAATAATCCGCTGAATTCGTCGATTTCCTTCATTTCGAGACGTTCGCTTATGAGCTTGAGCATCCCGGCTATGGCCGGAATACCAAAAATTAGGTAGGCTGAGGGTGTTATGACAAACAATCCAAACACACCGTCAATCCTATCCAACAAGCCCGTTCTCGTCATTGGCGCCAACGGCAAGTCAGGACGCCGCGTCGCTCAAAGGCTACGCGCCGCCAACAGGCCATTCAAAGCGGCCTCCCGCTCCAGTGAAACGCTCTTCGATTGGGACGATCCATCCACTTGGAAACCTGCTCTCGAAGGCACCGAAGCCGCCTACATCACCGTCTACCCGGATCTATCATTCCCGGGAGTGGCCGATAAAGTAGACGCATTCGCCAAGCTGGCCGTCCGTCTCGGAACGAAGCATCTCGTGCTTCTATCGGGGCGCGGTGAGAAAGGTGCTCAAGACGCAGAGCAAAGAGTGCAGGCCTCAGGCGCGGACTGGACAATCGTCCGTTGCTCGGTTTTCAACCAAAACTTCAGCGAGTCCTTCGCCGACGCGATTCGCGAAGGGCACCTGACCATGCCAGTGGACGACATACAGGAGCCTTTCGTCGATGCGGAAGACATCGCGGACGTGGTATTCGCTTCCCTCGTCGACGATCGCCACAAAGGAAAAGTCTACGAGCTCACGGGCCCTCGCTTACTCACCCTGCCGCAAGTCGCTGAGGAGCTTAGCAAGGCGATGGGGAGAGACGTCCAGTTCCACGCCGTTTCCGTCGACGAATATGCCGTAGAACTCATCCAGCACGGATTCTCGGAAGAGGAAGCGCTTCCCGTAGCCCAGTTGATCGCCGACGTGCTCGACGGGCGAAATGCGACCTTAACCGATGGCGTACAACAAGCTCTTGGCCGTCAACCGCGGGACTTTGCAGAATTCGCCGAGCGCGAAGCCGCTGCAGGGACTTGGAGTCTAGAAAGGGTCGCGTCATGAACGCTTGGACCTACGCCCTCTACATTGCGGCGCTATTGGGAGCGGGATTGATTGGCGGCCTCTTCTTCGCCTTCTCCAGTTTCGTCATGAAAGCGCTCAGCGAGATCGCTCCCGCCGAAGGAATCCACGCCAACCCCGCGTTTTTGGGAGTCTTTTTAGGAACCGCAGCGGTTTCGATGATTGTAGCGATCCTCACTCTGTCGGGTGGCGCGCCGCATTGGCTCCTATGGGGCGCTCTCCTCTACGTATTTGGGACCTTTCTCGTCACGCTGCTTGGCAACGTTCCGCTCAACAACCAGCTCGCCGCAGTATCGGCACACGATCCAAACGGCCAAGACCTGTGGCAACACTACTTGAAGCGCTGGACGTTCTTCAACCACGTGCGAACCGCCGCTTCTATGGTTGCAGCCTTCTGCTTCACGATAGGCCTGATTCAGTCCTAGTCACCAAAACGCTATAATCAGAAAACAATACCACTAATGAACAACGAAAGTAAAAACATCGTACGCATCCTTATCGAGGAAGCGATCAACAAGGGTAATCTTTTCGTATTGAAGGAAATAATACACCCACAGTATCGATACACTTCTCCCAGTGAAAGCATGAGTGGAATCGATCAACTGGAATCGTTCATACTCGCTTTGCGATCCGCTTTCCCAAACTTGAAAGTGACGATCGACGAGCAACTCGGAGAAGAGCAAAGGGTTTGTTCCCGCATCGCCCTGACGGGTACGCATCGAGGTGACTTCCTCGGAATCCCTGCCACCGGTCGATCAATCTGCCTGCAAGGAGTCATCATCAGCGAGGTGAGAGATGGTTTGATCGCCGAAGAATGGGAACTGCTCGACCAGCTCAGTCTGCTGCAACAACTCGGACTGGCCCCCACTCCTGCTAGCAACTAGATTCGGTTCCGGTATAAACGGGGCCAGACATCTCCAGTCTGCCCCCCCTACTTTCCTTTCCCTTTGAAAATTTCGGGAGGATCCTATGGAGTACTCTCTGGCATCAAACCGCGCTGGTTCATGCACCGATAGATTTCGCGGCCCACCCAGGCATCGGTCGCGGCGTAGGCAATCTGGGCAGGAGTCAGTTCGCGTTTCGCCCAATTCGAAACCTGCGCTCCTTTGGTGATGCGAAATCCCAGGAGGAGCGCCCCCATTCCCCGCAAGCCAAGGTTTTTGATCTTCGCCTTCTTCGCCCAGGTGGCCAGCTCGACAAACCCGGCGGAGTCGAACGGGGCCAGTTTGCGAAGCTCGCTCACGTCGCGTCCAATGGCGACGCCGGCTTTGAGAATGTTCGGATTGGATAGGATCTCACACAATTCCGGGATGAGTCCGGTGAGATTGATTTGAAAGAGATAGACTTCTTTCTGACCCGCCAGTTGCAGGAGCGATGGGCCATAGCTTTCACCAGGGCGGAAGGCGGCACGCGTCTCGGTATCGAATCCAAGTAAGGTTTCGGTGCTGAGCGTTTCGGCGGCGCGTTTTGCATCCTCGACGGTTTGAATCAAGTGGATGGGCCCCTCGTATTTGCGTACGGGCAACTGGTTGATTTCCGCTTTCGACAGGTGCAGCACAAGAGGGGCGTCTGTTGTATGATCTTTCAATTCTCAGGGATGTTATGTGTGAAGTTCAGTCAAAAGGACAACCCATCGCGATTTTTGCGTTTTAGCAAACGATCAAATTTCTTTCTATTCGTAGCGATTCGTTTTGACTCGCTAAACGGTGTCATCGCCTGACCGTGGATGGCTTGGGTTGTGCGGCGGGCCTGGAGTTCCTCGCCCTACCTTTTCTGAATTCTTGTGGCCGAATAAAACCACCTTAGTCTTGTGCGAAGGAGGATCTATGGTATCCGTAAATCGCATGACCACCGTATCTCGTTTAATACTCCTCTTGTCCCTCTCGCTATCGCCACTGTTCGCGCAGCCCGAACTGGCATTCAAGCCAGTAAAAAACTGGGGCACGATGCCGGATGGCTACGTCACTGGTGCCGGCATTGCTGTTTCCTTAGATGGC
>JAUHWE010000702.1 GCA_030424825.1 Verrucomicrobiia bacterium | reverse complement strand
ATTTCCAGGGCCATAGGTCTTCGATTTGACCTAAGCAAAACTCAGCTCAAGGTTAGAGCAAATTCTTTCGATGAGAGAATTCGGTATTTTATAATGACACTCCAACAGTACAGCAATCGCGGAAAGATCTTAGGACAGATTGTTTTACTCGTCTTGGGTCTGTCGATTATCGGAGTGGGCTGGATGATTCCTTCACGGTTCAAGTCAATCCCTCGCTCGATTTTGGCAGAGGCGGGGGCTCGGTCGGACTCCTTTCTCAAATTGGCCGAGAATGCGCTTGAAGAAGAGAATTTCGGTGTCGCTGAGATGGAGCTAGCGCTTGTGAAATCGGACGATACGGCTGAATGGGAAATTCTGGACGAAATCCTAGATCAGGCCAAGGATGAAAGCCCAGTGTTGTACCGCTGGGGAGTATGGGATCCCTTTTTGGACGCAGCATTGAAAAATATTCCCCTTGCCGAGTATTCTTCGCAACCAGGGATCCTCGGAGTGGGATTGTCTAATGCCTGTCGAAGCGCCTTAGTAGGTTTGCTAGAAAATTCGCGAGATCCTACGGTCCAGTCGCTATTGAAGACTGGGGACCTAAATACCTACAAGCGGCTTTTCCCAGTTTCTAGCATGTCGGGAAAGCCGCTCGAATCGACTCTCATATCTGTTGGGTTGCTGATTCAGGGTGACCGTATGACCTCTTCCTTAAAGCGAGAGGTCCGAAAACGCGTAGCATCGGCTCTGGCCTCAGGTGATGTCTCATCCCTTGAGGACTTTTACCTGGATGCACTTTCACTAGGCCGAACATTGAATTGGGGGCAGTTTAAGGTACTCTTTGAGCGAACCGAAGATTTGGATACGCTTTCTGAGTTGAGGTATGCCTTTCACCGTAGAGCGGATAAAGTCCCTCTCGTCTTCGTTTCTTCGATTGTTGCCGAATCTCCCAAGCAAGTCATGGACTATTTGCGCCTGTACGGTGATGATGGAATTGAAGCTCTTGAGGCAGCCGTTCCCTTGGGGGTCGGTGCGGTTCAGATGCTGGTAAGGGAGAAATTACCTCTGGAACGAGCGAGAAACACAGTGGCGGTTTCTTCATTCAAGTCTTATTTGATTGGATTTAGCCTGCAGAATCCTGGACTTTCTCTCGCCATCAAGTATCTGCTCTTCTTTCTGGGGGCCTTGTTTGCTTTTTGGGGATTTGGCGGATTAACGCGAACCTATCGTGAGTCTAACCCGCCCTTGCTAAGCGCTGTGCAAAGATTGTTTGTGTCGTTGGCTTCGGTCATCATTCTCGTAGTCCTGAGCGAGCCGCACTTGGCTAGAGGCGACGAGTCACAAGGCTATTCTTTCAAATTTGTACTACCCGTACTTGCCGAAGTCGATGGCGAGACGATAATTGTAGAAACTGAACCTACCGTATCTATGGAACCCACTACACTGCTATCCGTGTCTTTCTTCTTTATCCTGCAAATATTGGTTTTCCTTATTTGCCTGTTGAAAGTGAGGCAGATTGATAAAGAGGAGATCGACACGCTCGTTAAGCTCAAGCTGATGGAGAACGAGGAGAATCTGTTCGACTCAGGTTTGTATGTTGGAATCGCCGGCACCTGTATTTCGCTTGTCCTTCAGGTTCTCGGGCTGATTGAAGCGAATCTCATTGCGGCATATTCATCGAATCTTTTTGGCATTCTGGGTGTAGCGATTGTGAAAATAAGATTGGTGCGACCCTACAAAAACAAGCTCATTATGGATAGCCAGGAGCGCTTTGCCACAATGAGCGCTAAGGATTAGCCGAGACGTTCCTATGAACAAGACACTTTTACTGATTCTCTGCGACTTTCTTTTGCTCACTCTGCTTTCCCTGGTGAATTGGGAGGAGGAGAAGTCCGAGAATAGCGGGTCCGAGCCAGAGGACTCGATTGATCAAAGCGTTTCCGCAATGGCAATGATGGAGCAGGATCTTTTGGATACACTGGCCTCAGCGTTGGAAGAAGAGAAGTCTATCCAAACCACGTTGGAATCGGAAGCGGAAAGGGTGCGGAAAGAACTGGAATTGAGGGACCAGAAATTGCAGGAAAAAGATTCTTCAATAAAGGATTTGGAGACGAGCATTCAGGAAGCTCAAACGCGGGAACAGATGCTGGCGCAGGAGAAGCAAACGATCGAGGCCGAAGCGCTAAGGGCAAAGCAGACCGTTGTTGCCCTGGAAAGTAACTACGAAGATCTCGAGATGAAATCTAAGCAAATGGAAGCCCAGGCTCGTGTTTTGCAGAAAGAACTGGAAGAGAAACAGAAAGAGATCGATGCCAAACTTGCAGCCTTGGCCAAGGAACAACTGGAGAGAAAAGAGGCAGAGGCTAAAGTTCAGGAATTGAACATCAAGGTATCTGTGACCGAAGAGCAGAAAAAGATGCTCGCTGAAAGTGTGGAAACCCTGAAGGGTGAAGTGGTTGCGGAGAGGACGGAAAGGCTGCAACTTCAGGCTCAAACTTCACAAATGGCAGAAGGCATTACCCAGCTGGCGGAACGCTCGCAGGATTTGACAGAGGAATTCCGATCTAGCCAGCCAATTAATGCCAACATCCTCTTTTCCCGTTTTAATCAGAATAAGATCGCGCTTAATTTTAGATCCAATCGATTTTATCGTGGCGAATCCATCCAGGACGAGGAATTGGCTATGACGCTGCTTATTTCCGATGGTAAGGAGATCTTTGCCTTAACCCATTTGAGTAGTACTCCACTGGGTACGAATAGGAATTCTTTGGGCTTGAGACAACTGGAAGTTGAGATGAGTCGGGACGAGGCGAAGTT
>JAUHWE010000043.1 GCA_030424825.1 Verrucomicrobiia bacterium | reverse complement strand
GGGCTATGCCATTGCCGGCCCAGGCGTCCGCGACCATCCGTTTGTTCTCGGGCCAGGACGAGGACGGGTGTCTCCTGGCCATTTGCCAGGAGCCGCTCCGCTTCCGAGTTGGTGCTGTCAATCTGGTCGCAAACGACGATTTTCAAGGCTTTGGCGGAACGGGGGAGCAAGGCTTCGATCAGCGCCTCGTTTAGCGTGTCCGGGCGCAGGGTCAGCCGGTAGCCCTTGCTGCGCACGGCTTCAAAATCGAATCCTTGTGACCGGAGCTTCTCCATGTGGGACCAGATGGCGACTCGGGAAATTCCTAGGCGTTCTGCAATGTGATTCCCGGATACGAAATGGTCCTTTCCCTCCAGAAGCTCCCTCAATATCATAACTTCTTTAGTCATTAGGTCGTTTTTTGAATCATCCACGAAAAGGGAGGGAACTGGCAGGGTAATCAGTATTTAATGACATTGGGTGACCGTTGTCATGGACTGTAATTGGGCAGGTCATTCGTCCCAGTCCAGTCCAATGTCGACCCATACGCTCTTGTGGACCAACGCTCCGGTCGATATGAAGTCGCAACCCACCGTTTTTAGCTCTGGCAGAGTATCCAAAGTGACGTTACCGCTTATTTCGGTAACCGCCTGGTCGCCGATCAACGTTTTGGCCTCCCTCAGTTCTCGGACTGAGAAGTTGTCCAGCAGGATGATATCCACTCCTGCGGCAAGCGCTGCGGGGATCTGGTCGATCCGGTCGACTTCCATTTCGACGAGCAGGTCGGGGTTCACGCGCCGGGACTCTGCCACGGCGGCGGCAGTCGCGCCAGCGAGATCGCTTCCGAACGCGGCCAGGTGGTTGTCCTTAAGCATCACTCGATCAAAAAGCCCCATGCGATGGTTCCAGCCCCCTCCGCAAGCGACCGCGTACTTTTCTAGGTAGCGATATCCGGGCGTTGTCTTGCGTGTATCGAGGAGTCGGGTTGGAGAGCCTTTGAGGGCATCGACGTAGGCGCGGGTCGTCGTGGCAATCCCGCTCAAATGTTGGAGAAAGTTGAGTAGGGTTCTCTCGGCTGTGAGAGCGGATCGGGTAGGGCCGTGGAGAGTCGCGATCGGATCCCCTGCCGATAGAGTGGCGCCGTCGTCAGCCAGGGCCTTGAGCGAGAGTCGAGGATCGAAGGCGGCAGTCAAGCGGGCCAGTTCGATGCCGCAGAGCGTTAGTGGTTGGCGGGCGTGGAAGGTGGCCGTGACATTGTGGTTCTCCGGTATCAGAGCGCTGGAAGGGTCTCCCGTGGTAGCCGGCTTTTCGATCAGTCCGGATCCGACCGTGTCCTCCTCGATTGCGAGGGCGATCAGCTTTTGAATGGGCTTCAGGTCGAGGGCTTCCCAGCGTATTTGCTGGCAACAGGATAGGAGGATCTTTTTTGTGTTTGGCGTCACTGGATCA
The DNA here is from genome assembly GCA_030424825.1 of Verrucomicrobiia bacterium. Classification (GTDB taxonomy): domain Bacteria; phylum Verrucomicrobiota; class Verrucomicrobiia; order Opitutales; family Opitutaceae; genus Pelagisphaera. Next base: position 12,752 of record JAUHWE010000043.1, on the reverse strand, counting down.
GGGTTATCTGATTCGAAAGTCCTAACATAAAGTACAAAATCGCTCGGCGACGAGCATCCGATATTTCAAACCATGACAGTTGATGAATTTAAAGCGAGTGTGGAGACTGCGGATCGTCCGGATTCCAAACTGAATGATGTCCTCAAAGCGCTTTGGTATGACGCCAAGGGAGACTGGGAAAAGGCTCATGAACTTTGCCAACGCGCGGGCAGCAAGGATGGCGATTGGATTCACGCCTACCTGCATCGAGTGGAAGGTGACCTTTCGAATGCCTCCTACTGGTACCATCGAGCCAGCCAGTCCCGTTTCGAAGGTTCGTTGGCGGAAGAGTGGGAGTTCATCGCGACCACGCTGTTGGAACGCTGATTTATCTCAGACTCGAACGGTGACGGAAAACGCTTCCGTATTGCCAGGTTGGACCGTGTGTAGGCCGACCTTGGTTTCGGGGCTGTTGGGCGGCCCCATCCATGGCTCGATACAGTAGTAGGGGGCCGTGTCGGATTGGGTCCAGGTTACCAAGGCGTATTCAGGATCCGGTTTCCGGTCGGCGCCGATTTCGATTTCGATTTTGGAATCGTCGTCGAGGCATTGGCAAGTGACCGTCGAGCTGCTGAGTCCGTAGTGAATCCGGTCAACGAGTTCGGGATTGGCAAGAGATTCGGTCGGTTTGTGTCCGGTGACCGGGAAGAGGCTTCCGTCTGCGGCGTGGCGGCAGGCTTTGCGGGCGGGGATGGTGATCTCGTAATTCTTGCGAGAGGCCCCTTCGGTCCAGGGTAAATTGAAGTAGAAGTGGTGGCCTGCGGACCAGGGGATGGGGATTTTGTCGTTATTGCGAAGCCGAAGTTCTACAGTGACGGCCTTTTCCTCGAAGCGGTATACGACGTCGAAGTCGTAATTGTAGGGATACACATCCATGGCTTGCGAATCCGGCAGGAAGCGAGCGGCGAAGCCCGTTTCGTCAATCCGTGTGATCTCGAATTGGCCCTGCCGCGCTATCCCGTGCATGGGCATAGACCGCTTAGTCCCCTCGGCGTCTTCCCAGAAATTGATTTCGCCCTTGTGAAAGGTGCGGGCGGAAAAGGGGAACAGGATCGGGTTGCCACCGCGAGCTTTGACGACTTCGCTGGGGTTCGATAGCTCGGGCCAGGTAATGATGTCGCGAAAGGTGCCATCCGGATAGGTGATGTTCCAATTCATGAGGCGGGCCCCAGCTTCGGGCCAGGCCAGAAAGGTCGATGCCCCCACCTGCCATCGTCGAATGCTTGAACCTAGGTAGTCGATTTCCTCCATTTACGAAGAGCGGTTAAAAACCGATTTGAGGCAGATTGCGAAACGAAATTGCGAATTGGCTCATATAATTGGGGCCAGCGGCAGGATTTTTGGAAAGAGTCGCAACAAATACCAGTTGCTCAAGCGTTTGGCAGATAACACTCTTTACCACCAATCCTTGCTTTTTAATAATCAGTCCGACAAAATCGGGCCTACTCTTGAAATGAAGCTTCGTTTTGCAGTCCTGACTTTAATTGCGGTTTTTTTAGCTGGTAGCCGCGTGTCTGCCCAAACGGAAGAACCCGCTCCAGTGGAAGGGCCAGCGGCTCCAGATTCGACCCCGGGAAACCCGTCCCAATTGCTGGGTCAGGAAATTCCCGATCTGGCGGCTCCCATTGATCCGGAGAAAACGCTTTCCGTATATGTGATCCCAGTAAAGGACGCTATTGGTCAACCCACGCTTTTTGCGATTCGTTCCGGTATCAAAGACGCGATAGAAAAAAAGGCCTCCCTCGTTCTTTTGGAAATGGACACTCCTGGGGGAGAATTGGGAGCGACCTTGGATATCATGAAGACGATCGACCGTTTCGAGGGCGACACGGCGACCTTTATTAATGAAGAAGCGATTTCCGCCGGAGCGATTATTGCCTCCGTCACCAAGGACATCTACTTTACGCCAAGGGCGACCATGGGAAGCTCAGAAGTGGTTACGGGCTCTGGACAGGACGTGGACGATTCAATGAAGCGAAAGATCAACGCATTCCTGACTTCCAAGGTAGATGCGTACATCGGAGAGTACCGCTATCGTAGTCAAGTTTTGGAGGCGATGATCGATCCCGACGTGGAACTCGTCATCGATGGGGAAACGCTTTCGAAGGAGGGAAAGCTCTTGAATTTGAATGCTCGACGGGCCCATGAAACCTATGGAGATCCTCCGCAGCCGCTTCTGGGCGCTGGCATCCACGACGACCTGGATTCTCTGATCGAGTCGATCGCCGACGGGCGGACAATTATCCGTCACGATTTTGTGTCGACCTGGTCATTGAGCTTAGCCGCGCATTTGATGACTCTGAGCCCGGTGCTTTTGGGGTTGGGGATTTTGGCACTGCTAGTGGAGTTTAAAACACCTGGGTTTGGCGTTTTTGGGATCGCTGGAATCGCCCTGATCGCGATCGTGAATTTTGGGCACAATGTGGCGGGACTTTCCGGATACGAGGGCCTCATCATTTTTGTAATTGGGGCTTTGCTGGTGTTTATCGAGGTGGTGTTCTTTCCGGGCGTCGTTTTTCTGGCACTGCCGGGGATGCTGATGATGCTGGGGGGAATCATCTGGAGCATGGCCGACATGTGGCCTCAGGAAACTCCCGACTACGACATTACCTTCGACGTCTTCCTAACCCCCATCTACAATTTGCTTGGCGGAATCGTGATTGCGATCGTCTTGTTCCTCGCGTTGGCGCGCTTTTTGCCAAAGTCAGTATTTTGGGATCGGATGATTCTCGCTGGTGCGGTCGAAGGAACCAGCCAAGGAGTGGCCCCGTCTAAAAGCACACGGCCCAGCACTGGGGCGGAGGGAGTAGCGGCCACGGATCTTTTCCCGACAGGGGAAATTGAGATCGACGGTAAGCGCTATGAGGCGCGAGTGGAGGTCGGCTCTATTTCCAAGGGGTCGCGTATTAGAATTCTTCGGTCGGACGTTTTCGGCTACTTTATAGAGGAGGTGAAGTCATGACTGTAATCGTTCTTCTCTTTATAGGGGGTGTCGTGCTTATCGGCAGTGAAGTTTTCTTGCTCGGTGGGATTATCGGGGCGATTGGAGGAGCCATGATGGTTGGCGGCATCTCCATATCGTACACGAATTACGGGGCGCTCGGGGCTTTTATCTCAACCGTGATTGCAATTGCATTGGTAGTGGTAGCTCTCTTTTTCGAATTCAAAGTCCTGCCTAAGACGGCCATAGGGAAACGGCTGTTCATGTCGGCATCCATTCAGAGTGCGACGAAGTATTCGAATGCCGAAGACGACGTGATCGGAAAAACCTGCCACACAATTACGGCCCTCGCTCCAACGGGATTTGTGTTGCTGGACGGCAAAAAGCTGGAAGCCGCATCCAAATCAGGCTTTATCGAAAAAAACGAAGAAGTGAGAATCACTGCCAAAGACAATTTTAGAATAATCGTATCCAAAATATAACGAAACTTAGCTCAATGAAATTCAATATGCCTTACTCGTTTGCCTTTATCGAAGGCCTCTCATTAATCGTGATTGTCCCCATCCTGCTTGTTTTGTTAGTGATTGGGTTCGTCGTCATCTCATTCTTCAACACTTGGTTGAAGGCGATGCTGGCGAAAGCGCCGGTTGGTTTTCTGAATATTATAGCGATGAAGCTGAGAGGCGTTCCGTACGGATTGGTGGTCGACGCACGAATCACGGCGGTTAAGGCGGGAGTTGAATTGTCCACGGATGATTTGGAAGCCCACTTCCTGGCGGGAGGAAATTTGATCCCGACCGTGCAAGCGATCATTGCAGCGATGAAAGCGGGCATCAGTTTGGACTTTTCCCGCGCCTGCGCGATCGATCTCGCTACGAAGGGTTCAGGGAAATCAGTGACGGATGCGGTCCGCACTTCCGTTGATCCGAAGGTGATTGATTGTCCCAGTCAAGATGGCCCGAAGAAGTCGATTGATGGGGTTGCCAAAGACGGTATTCAGGTGAAAGCGAAAGCCCGTGTGACGGTGCGGACCAACCTGGAGCGATTTGTTGGGGGAGCCAAAGAAGAGACGATCATTGCGCGTGTGGGAGAAGGTATCGTGACTACGATCGGTTCTGCGGCGACCTACAAAGTTGTGTTGGAGTCGCCTGATATGATTTCCAAGACGGTCCTGGGGCGCGGATTGGATGTGGGAACGGCGTTTGAAATTCTCTCTATCGATATTGCCGATGTTGACGTGGGAGAAAACGTAGGGGCCTCGCTGCAAGAAGCCCAAGCTGAGGCGAATAAGAACATGGCCCAGGCCCAAGCAGAAATACGTCGCGCTGCTGCGGTGGCGGTCGAGCAGGAAATGAAGGCTCGGGTTCAGGAAATGAGAGCCAAAGTGGTTGAGGCAGAGGCCCAAGTCCCGCTCGCCATGGCGGAAGCCTTTCGTAATGGAAACTTAGGGGTTATGGACTACTACAAGATGAAGAACATCGATGCCGACACGCAAATGCGTGGTTCCATTGCCAAGCCGGAAAAAAGCCAGAGTGATGGCGAGATAAAAGGGTAGGTCCTTGAAACACGATTAAATGGACACTTGGTTCTTAGATAATCTCGAAAAGCTCGTTCCCATAGTCATCGCCTTGCTCTATTTCTTGGGAACGAGCAAGGCGAAGAAAGGCGCTGAAGCAGAGGGTGAGCCGGATCCGGAAGCCGATGAACGGGCTCGTCGTATACAAGAAGAAATTCGTCGCAAGATTCTGGAAAGGCAGCAGAAAGGAAATCCTGCTGCCCCGCGTCAGGCTCCTGCTGAAATTCCCACTCGCGAAGTGGCCCAGCCGCTGCAGCCAAATGTCAGAAGGCCCTATCGGGAAGAACCGGAAGAGGATGTAATCATCCATTCGGAGAGAAACGAGGCATCTCGGGAGGCGAACCCGTTGGACTATTACGAAGAGCAGCGGAAGAAAATCGAAGCCCAAGTTAGAAAGACCCGTGCGCTCGCAGAAAAAGCCCGTCTGGCAGACGTGGGTACCGCTTACGAACGTCCCATTTCAAACGAAGCGCGGAGTAAAATGGCGCAACGACGTTATGCAAAACTCTGGGATGGACTCGATGATCCGGAAGACCTTCGTCGAGCGATCGTGCTAAAAGAGATCCTCGATGTGCCCGTGGCTCTTAGATAGTTTGAGCAAACGAGAAAGACAGACGCTTCAGAGCGTCGCCCGCATTCCCTATGAAAATTGAAATGCTAGCGATTTGCGATGCAGCGACTGATTACCAAGGGCGGCTCAATGTGTTAGGAGTGTTTGAGGGAATTGCGGCGCCAAAAACGCCGGTGATTCGAGACCGTTGCTGCATTGTGACTCGTATGCGATTCACGAGTGACGAAGCGGGTGCCCATCAGTTGAAAATTAGTCGTAGAAACAGCAAAGGCATCCAGTTGATGCCTGAAATGAAGGCGAATTTTTCGGTCAAGGCGCCTCCGAACCGACCCTCCATCGCGGTGAACATGGTTTTAAATCTCAACAAGTTGAAGATAGACGAGTTTGGGAATCATGAAATCGCGTTGTTCATGGATGATGTGCTGCAAGGTTCCGTCCCGCTAACCGTGGCTCGGGCGATGAAGAAGCAGGTACGAGGAACGATGGACAATTGAGGCAGGCGAAACCCGTTTCGCTGGCGTTCCGGTTGAGCCGGGCCTCTCGAAACGGGGAGCTACTTCACCAAATTGCCCAGCTGCTCCATGAGCGCTTCCGGGGAACGGGCGGGGAGCTGGCAAACGAAATTCTCGCATACATAGGCAGTGGGATTCCCGTCGATGGCGTGAGCGCTCTGGATGAAAGGCAGGTGTTCTCCGAGGTATTTTTGACTGGCACCGGAGTCCGCGTGGAGAAGGAGACGATTTGGCAAAAGGATTTCGCTGGCGATCGTGCGCATCGACGTGTTGCCCGGCTTTTCTGCGATCACGATCTGTATCGGCTTTTTGATAACGTAGAGAGCCGCGTCGAGCAAGGCGGGCATACTCATGGGCGCTTTCGTTAGGGAGGGAAGGAACGACAATATCGATTGACGGGCCTTGTCCGTGTAGTCTGCGTTGTCGAAGAACTGGCCGAGGCGAGCGAGGTTTTTAACACTCGTCGAATTCGTGCTGGGAATGGCGCCGTCGAAACTGTCTTTGGTTTGGTCAAAGACGATTTCCTCGCTGGCTTTGAATCCGAAAAAACCGCCATTCGCTTCGTCGTAGAATAAGGAAATCTGCGTCTTCTGCAGTGTATTCGCCCAATCAAGCCATTGGGGGTCTGCAGTCGCTTCATAGAGATCCACTAAGCCCTCGATTAGGTAGGCGTAGTCGTCGGCGAATGCTTCTACCGAGGAAGGGGCATTTCGATACAGTCGAGTGAGCTGTCCATTCGCTGGATTGAAGAGGTTTGACTGGATAAAGTGAGCGGCTTCGGAGGCCGCTTGGGCGTATTCAGGTTTGCCTAGGGTTTGGGCTGCTTGAGACAAGGCTGAGATGGCGAGTCCGTTCCAGGATGTGATGATTTTGTCGTCAAGGTGGGGGCGAGGGCGTTGAGATCGGAAATTGAAAAGGGTGGTCTTGATGCGTTCGAGTTTCTCGTGGATCTCTTTCTCGGTCAGATGGAATTCGGTAGCGAGGTCGGCGATCGATTTCTCGATGCGGAGGGTGTTGTAACCGGCGACTTCGGCAGTATTGAATGGACCTGAAGGGGCGTTCCCGTTTTCGCTGAAAGTGTAGTACGATCGGGCGATCGAAGCCAGCTTCGGGTCGGTCAAGGCGGCATTGAGTTCTTCGATGCTCCAGACGTAGAATGCGCCTTCGCGTTTTTCTTTGGCATCGCTGGATTCATAACTCTCGGCGTCTTCAGCGCTATAGAACGCACCCTGTTCGTGACGCAGGTCTCGGAGGAGATATTCGCAGGTGTTTACAATGACATCCCGGTATTTTTCGTCGCGTGCGCTTTTCCATGCATCGACATAGGCCTTTATCAAAGTCGCCTGGTCGTAGAGCATTTTCTCGTAGTGGGGGAGTTTCCATTCTCCATCTACGGTGTAGCGATGAAACCCGCCTCCAAGGTGGTCCTGGATACCTCCGGTCAGGATCGAATCGAGGGAGCCAAGGGCCATGCGTTTTGCTACCGCTCGCTGAGCGGCATCTAGTTCTTTGACAACGCTCGCTTTTAAAAGAAAAGAAAGGTTAGCGGCACTGGGAAAATTAGGCCCGGCCCCGAAGGCTCCCGTTCGTGCGTTGAAAGCGCTTTGAAACGATTCAATCGTCGAAGCGACCAGTTCGACATCAAGGTTCGGTCTGGAAGCGTTGTCCGACTGGGCGGCGAATTCGTTGAGTGTTGAGACGATTTGCTCGCTGCGTTCGACTACGCTATTCGGGTCGGATGTCCACATTTCTTGAATACGTGATAGAAGCTCGGGGAATGTGGCCCCTGGTGTTCCGCGACTCCGGTCAGGCGGGAAGTAGGTTCCTCCGAAAAACGGATTGCGATCTGGAGTGAGCCAGACATTGAGCGGCCAGCCTCCGCCACCCGTGAGCTGCTGGACGAAATTCATGTAGACGCTGTCAATATCGGGCCGTTCTTCCCGGTCTACTTTGATGCAAACGAAATTCTCGTTGAGGTAGGCGGCGATTTCCGGATTGGAAAAGGACTCGCGATTCATGACGTGACACCAATGGCAGGTGGAGTAGCCGATTGAGAGAAGAACGATTTTTCCTTCTGCCTTTGCTTTGGCGAAAGCCTCATCGCCCCAAGGGAACCAGTCGACCGGATTGTAGGCATGCTGTTGAAGGTAGGGGGATTGTTCCGTTAGAAGCCGGTTTGGCTTGGCATCAGGCGGGGGTGTTTCCGCATTGAGCAAAATGCCGCTGAGCATCAGGCCGGATAGAATCGCGAAGGAAGGGGCGTGGCGGAAAGGCATCGAACTAGAGACAGGAGCAACCGTAGAGCGTTCAAGCTTAATTCATGCTACGTCCGATGAGGTAGGAGCAAAGGAGTGGGTGTTTCCTGACCGCATTCTGGATGGAAAAATCTGCCTATCAATGGATTGCGGCTTGCTAGAGCGGGAGAAATGAAGTGGCTTTGTAAAGCGATTTGTCTGCTAGGACTCGACCTGGTAGGAACCGCCTTTTTTGATGATGACCCAATTGCCTGTTCCCCAGATTGAGAAATTCTCGAACTTGAGACCGCATAATAGAACTAAGTATTTAATAGTGAGAAACTTGTTGATTTAGCTACTGATGTTAAGGTCGCTTACATATTACGAGAAATCCTCTAACTCGGTATTTTATCGGGCTACAAAGAAAGAACTGGTTCTCTTTCTGTTTTCCGCATTTCTCTTCCTGCTTGGTTGCTACCGAATGTCCGTGGCGGGTTTGCCTGAATTGGGTGAAAACGTATCGAGTTTTCTGGTGGGTGCGTTGCTCGCATCCTGTGGTTTTTTTCTGAGCTGGTTTAACAGCAAGCGTTGGATGTGGCTCATGATCGGCGTTGCGGTTGTGGGTCGACTCTTGTTTCTACCGTTGCCCGTCTCGGAAGATTTGGTCCGACGCATGTGGGAGGGAGAAGTGCTCGATTCGAACTTTAATCCCTACGAGGTCTCACCGGGGGCAGAAGAACTAGAGTTGCTTCGCAGTGATTCGTGGGAGCGGATACGCGACAAGGATCAAGCTTCCAGTCAGTCGCCACTCAGCCTAGCCATTTTTCGGCTTTTTTATGGAATGGGGTTCAACGGGTGGGGTATCAAAACGATACTACTTGTAGTAGATATTTGGATATGTATAATTCTAGCGATGCGCTACGGTTCTCAAAAAGCGGCCTTGTACGGATGGAATCCATTGGTCGCTTTTAGCGTCGCTGGAGAAGGGCATATGGAAAGTCTAATGATTCTGCCTGCCTTGGGAGGATTTCTGATTTGGGAAGCCTGGGTGGATCGAAAAGGAGGAGCGGTAATTATCAGCACCAATGGGGGGTTGAGTGGTGGCCCGGGTCAAATGGTGAGTTTCGCGGCACTGTTGATGGGGCTCGCTGCGGCGATGAATCTCGTTTTTCTGCCGATCGTCCTCTGGATGTTTTGGCACGTCCTTGTGAAGTCCGGAATCAAAACGGGGGTGGCCATTTTATTCGTGGGGCTGATTCCTTTGCTTGCTTTCAATGGTTGGGGTTCGGTGACGCTAAATGTGGACCTTAAGATGATATCGCCTTTTTCCGCGACCGTGTTTGCGGACACGTTGTCGCTCCTGCCCGGGACATTGAGTCGAATCGGAATGGGATTGAGTCCTGAATTTTTCTTTTGGCTCGTACTGATCGTATCCTTATTGCTGATATTTCGAAATGCGAGTATGGAGCGATTCGCGAATCTCTACATTGGCACTTATTTGATCCTCGCTGTGGCCGTGTACCCATGGGATTTTTTGTGGATGGCCCCCTTTGCATTGGGAACGATGCATCTGGGCTTTCGGCTGGTCTCCCTTTCTGCGTTTATCTATTTTGCCGCATTTGTAGGAGGAGAGGGTCCCGTTGCCTTGAAATCGTGGCACAGCGCCGCATTGTGGATACCTTTCCTCATTGGCGTGTTGTGGTACGCGATTACCTTTCGCACCAAAAGCAGTGGGTTTTATGTCCGTTCCTATTAGGGCGATTCTCATGTACAAGGCACCCGAGTTGGGAGCCGTTAAAACGAGGCTGGCGAAAAGCATTGGAGAGGCAGCCGCATTGGAACTTTATCGCTGGATGGGGAAGCGACAGTTGCAGGTGATTCCTTCAGACTGGGATGTGGAGGTACGATTCTCTCCCGAGGATCAAGAATCGTCGATGCGGGAATGGCTTGGAACGGAAGTGCATTTGAATCCGCAAGGTGATGGGGATCTGGGGGACCGCATGCGGCGCGCGGCTCGATCTTCCTATCTCCAGGATAAGGATCGAAGGGTCATCTTCCTAGGTGCGGACTGTCTGGGGCTCGACAAAGCGGCATTAAAAGACGCGGCCGTGACCCTGGACCATTCCGATTACGTGCTAGGTCCCGCATTGGATGGGGGATACTATTTGCTAGGGATGAACCGATTGGAACCTTCGTTATTCGAGGGCATTGATTGGGGGAGTTCATCCGTTTTGAATGAAACCATAAAACGGATACAAAATGTAAATCAACGCTATGAACGGTTGGAGGAACGAGTGGATGTCGATAATTGGGATGATTTGAAGGATCAACGTAGGTTGGTGGATCCTAGCCTTTGGGCCCGCTTGTCGCTTCCAGACGCCTGAAGGGTGCTCGGGAAAATCGCAATAAAGTGTATTATTGAGGGTAACGCGGTCGCCGCAAGCGACGCCCCTGCATTTTTCGATATATTGGTTGCTCCTCTAGAATTCGTCGACGGTTCGCAGCTGGATGCTATCGATAACCCGGTCACTGGCAAGTGTGTCGGAAACGAGAACGATTTTGTCGCCCGGTTTCAAGTAGCCTCGGGAAACCAGTACCTTCATGGCTCGAGCTACCGTTGCTTCCGGTTCCGTGCAGAAAATCATCTGGAAGGGCACGACCCCGTGGTGGAGACGCAGCTTCCGAACGGTTTCGACGGAATTGGTAAACGCGAAAATCGGCGAGGTTCGAGGTCGCTGGGCCGAAACGCCTCGAGCCATGGAGCCGCTTCGGGTGAAGCAGAGAATCGCTACGGCATCTAGTTCGTTGGCCATGATGACGGCGGAATGCTGGATACGGGCCTTGTCGGTGGTCAGAACGAGCTCTTGGGCGAAGTTGAATTTCTTTCCGTCTTGGTCAATCGCTTTGGAGATTTTCGTGAGAGCTTCCACGCACTGGATCGGGTACTTGCCAATAGTGGTCTCGCCAGAGAGCATGACACAGTCGGCTTCTTCTTCGATGGCGATGGCGACGTCGGACACCTCGGCCCGGGTTGGAATCGGGTTGGAGATCATCGACTCAAGCATGTGAGTTGCGATGATCACAGGCTTGCCCAAGCGAAGGCAGGATCTCACCGCATTGTGTTGGATGATCGGAAGGGTTTCAAAGGGGCACTCGATACCGAGATCGCCGCGAGCGACCATGAGTCCATCGGCTTCGCCGATGATACCTTCCAAGTTGGTAATCGCTGACTGGTCCTCGATCTTGGCGATAATTCGAGCGTCGTGTCCGCCATTTTCGTCGAGAAATCCACGGAGGATCCTAATGTCATTTTCCTCACGCACGAACGAAAGGGCAAAGAGATCCACCCCTTCCTCGATTCCCACCAAGGCGTCCCCTTGGTCCTTTTCAGTAATAGCGGGCAAGTCGACTTTGACTCCAGGTAGGTTGATATGCCGTCGACTATGGAGCTCACCCGGAATGACTACTTTGCAGCGAATTCGCTGGGCGTTTTTCTCAAGTACTTCAAGGCGGATGAGCCCGTTGTCTACGAGAATATCGCCGCCGACTTCGATTCCGCTCGCGAGATTAGGATAATTCACGCTGACCGATCGAACGTCCTCGGACTGTGGCGCGTCGGGCGAAACGATGAAATCGAAGAGCTGGCCGACTTCGAGTTGGATCGGCTTCTCCACCACTCCGGTCCGAATTTCCGGGCCTTTGATATCCATCATGATGGAAAGCGGACGCCCTAATTTCTCACCCAAATTCCGAATACGCCGGCAAATTGTGCGCACGTAATCGTGGTTTGCGTGGGCCATGTTGATGCGGCAGACGTCGACAAAGTGAACCGACATTAAGGTTTCGAGCATTTCTTCGCTGTCGGTGGAGGGACCGATGGTGAAGACAATCTTTGTGCGCCGTGCTCTTCGTGGAGGATTTGGAGTCATAGCAAATTTTTGTTCTTATAAAACTGGACCTGAATAAGAGGAGGAAGCGATATCTCTGTCGAGAAGCGAGTCCGGCAATTAGTTGCCCTGCGTCCTAGACCCTGCGAAGGGCGGAGCCTTCACCGGCTTCGATGGTGTCGATGCGATAGGTGGATCGTTGTCTCAAACTGGAAAACACGTTCTGAATGGCGTCCGCACTGTTGCAGTCTCGGCTCAAGTGGGCGAGGAAAACCTGACTCCAGCTCGGGCTGTCGATCGACTCGAGGAGGTCGCAAGCCGCTCGATTGGAAAGGTGGCCATGCCGACCGCTGATGCGCTGCTTGATGGACCAGGGACGTTTTTCGTCCCGTTCGAGCAGTTGCGGGCAATAGTTGGATTCGACGATGAGCGTATCAACATCTCGAATGCGCTCGGCGATGCCGAGAGGAGCGAATCCGAGGTCGGTGAGCCAGGCAAGGCTGCGAACTGGGGAGAAGAGGTCGTCGCCTCGTCCGGTTTTGAACTTGAACCCTACGGGGTCGTGGGCGTCGTGCGGCACGGAGAAGCTTTCGACGGTGAGGCCGTTGAACTGGAAGGTGGAGCCCGTGTTGAAGATTTTCCAGTTAGGCTTGTGCTTGAGCTTCGGCTGGACCGCTCGGGCGGTCATCATGTTGGCGAAGACGACCGGGGAGAACTTTTTGGCGAAGGTGGAAATGCCGGCGGTGTGGTCGGTGTGCTCGTGGGTGACGAATATCGCGTCGATCTCCTCCGGTCGCACCCCGCGTTCCTCGAGCATGCCGCAGAGCCGCTTGCAGCTGAATCCTGCGTCGACGAGGATCTTGCAGTTTTCCGTGATCAGGAGCCCGCTGTTGCCGGAGCTGCTACTGCCGAGGATGGAAAACTGCATGGACATCGGAAGCGAGAATGAGGCGAGGCGCCGGTCGAACTCAAATCAGAAATTCTGAAAAGAC
>JAUHWE010000042.1 GCA_030424825.1 Verrucomicrobiia bacterium | reverse complement strand
GGAAAATGGCGATTACCGATGCCCGCAGAGGCGAGCGCTTTCTGTACGCCGCGCTCCGCGTTATCACGATCACCATCCATGGCGTTTCAGAGAACCGGCTCCTGAATCGAGCGGCTGCCTTGAGCTTCAGCTCGCTCATCGGTTTGATTCCCATGACCGCAATCATGATTCTCGTATCAGGGTTTGTCTTGCAGAAATCGGATCCGGATATCGTGGTGAATCAAATTTATCGGGGGCTTAGTTTTATCGCCCCCCAAATCGCCAGTTTAGAGGAGCAGTCACCGGATTCACCGGACGAAGAAGGCAGCCGCGCGCAGCTCAAAGTGTACTTGCAAGATTTTGTGGAAGCGAGCCAGTCTGGAGTAGTTGGCATTAGCGGAATGATTCTGCTGATACTGATTGTAATCCAGCTGTTCTCTTCAATTGAAGGAGCTCTCAACGACATTTGGGGTGTCAAACGAGGGCGAAGCTGGATCATGAGAGTAGGACTCTACTGGACCGTGATCACGCTTGGAACCGTAGTTGCGGCTGCAGGACTCGCCATTTTGGCCGCCCAAGCCCTCAAATGGAACGACCTAGCATCCACCCTTCCAGGCGGCGAAGGGCTCATCACCCTTATTAGCTGGATATCAAAAGCAGGGACGTTTCTAATGCTGTCAGCCGTCTTGGCGACATTCTACCGCTTCATCCCAAACACTCTCGTGACGTGGCGGGCCAGTTTCATCGGAGCCTTTGTGGCGCTCTTTTTGATCGGAGGGAATAACGCCATGGCGTTCGCATTTTACTCCAATCGCGTTTCCCTCGATCGCAGTCTATACGGATCACTCGCCATCATACCGGTATTGATGTTTGGGATGTATGTTTTCTGGCTGTTTATGCTACTAGGCGGTCGCGTTTCATACGCCGTACAAAACGCCCACTTCAAAAGCAATAAGATGGCCTGGGAACCTTTGAACTTTGCGTCCAAAGAAAGTATCTCCCTCCTTCTGTTCTCCATTGTCTGTAGACGCTTTCGAGAGTGTGGACCCGCCCTTAGTGGCAAAGAGCTGGCAGAAATATCCAAGCTGCCTGTACAGTACGTCAACGCAAGCCTGATGCGCCTTTGCGACTTGAATCTGGTCTCCTCCATCCCTCCAGAAGCGGGAGAGCCCTTTCAGAACTATCGCTACCAACCCGCAAAGCCACTGGACAGAATTGAGCTCGGCTACTTTAAGACGAGCTTTGAAAGACACGGTGACATGCCTGACGAGGAGCTCTTTGACACCTACGACCCCATCGTAAAGCGCTACCACGATTCCCTTGAGCAGGCTCGTAAATCCGCTTTCAGCGACCTCACGATGGAGGATGTGATAGATCTTTCCGGCGAATTCGTAAAATCCTCCCCTGAACAGTCTCAAGCAAGCGACTCGGGTACCGCTTCTACAATCGCCTAGTATTCTTCTTTCAAGGAATTCGCCCAGCGGGCATCAAAATCGAACCAAATCGGACTCGCTTTACGTTGGAATATGGGCGTTTTGTCCATTGACAGAGGATGCCCCAATCCTAACTTAGCCGTTCCTTACAACGCCGTACTAAAATGATATCCTGGCTTCAAACCAATTTCCAGAAACACTTCCGTGTTCTATTCATCGTTCTCCTAGGTGTGATAATTGTCGCATTCGTCTTTACGATCGGGGCAGCGCCTGGGATTGGAGATGGACGCAATCAGAACAGAAATGTCGAATTCTTTGGAAACGAATTTTCAACGGAAACGCAGCGCCAAGAATTCTTCAACACAGCCTACTACAGCGCCATGCTGAGCGGCGCACCCTTAAACCAGGACCAGCTCACGCAATATGCGTTTAACCGTGCCGCAGCCCTTCATCTGGCTGACCTCCACAATATCCCTGGACCGAATTCAGAGCAATTGACGCAGCACATTCAAGAGCTGGGAATGTTCCAAGGACCTGACCAGACTTTCAGCCGCGAGGCGTACGTTCGTTTCAGGGACGAGATCAGAGCTTCAGGTCGGATATCAGAAGGAGTGCTCTCTCAAATCATCTCCGACGACTACCGGATGAACAAGGTGTTCGAAGCGCTATCCAGTCCCGGTTTCGTACTAGAGTCTGAAGTCATACAAGATCTGGTACTCGACCAGACAATCTGGTCGGTAAACGTTGCCACGTATGACTTCGCCAACTTCTCCCCAGAGATCGACTACTCCCAGGAGAAACTAGAAGCGTTTTACGCCGCGAACAGCTTTCGCTATGCATCGCCCGCTCGTCGCACGATTTCTTTCGTCGAATTCAGAGCTCTCGACCATATCGCAGAGGTCAAAGTAGACGAAGAAAGCCTCAGAGACTACTTTACTCGCAATAGCTACAAATACACCAAAACCGTCGAAGCCCCATCCAGCGAAGACGCTGACGCCCAACCCGCAGCACCCATTACAGAACCCGCTTCCTTTGAGGAGTCCCGTGATCAGGTCGAATTCGACTACAAGCTCGAAGAAGCCAAAAAGATTGGCCAATCGAAAGCTGAAAACCTCGCACTCGCGCTGGTAGAAGCCGACAATGCATTGGGCACCACTGAGTCACTTTCAACAGAGCGCATCGAGTCGTTGATCGAGGCCCGAGGCTATAAGACGAAACGAACCACGCCATTCGCTCGAAATGAGAAGCCTATCGGATTGAACTGGAGCCAGAATCTGATCGCCCTCTCCTTTCAGCTCACTCAAAATCACAAATACTCCCAACCCGTAATCGAAGGAGATTCGACTTTCGTTCTCTACCTAGAAAGTGAAAACGAGGAATTCGTCCCCAATTTCAAGACCGTAGAACCCCGCGTCAGAAACGACTATGCTGAAGACGAAACCCGTCGACTCAGGTCGACCAAAGGTGAAGAACTCGCAGAGACACTGAAAGCCGCGGCGGATACGGATTCTTTCGAAACCACAGCAGAGGCCAACGGGCTTACCCTATCTGAGTTTAAGGACTTCAAACGGCGGGATACCGTTGAAGGACTCGACGCAGGTCTGATTTTCTCTATTTCTGAATTGGATGAAGGTGGCGTATCCGACGCGACTATTCGCGAGGATAAGGCTTATATCATCCGCGTGGTAAAAAAGGAAGTTCCTGAGATTGCCGCGGACGGAGAAGAATACACGACCCGAATGGAATCCCTGAAACGAAACTACGAACAGTACGCCGTTTCCCAATACATTAGCAAGCTGACGAACGACGAACTGGTACGCAGTGGGCTCGCTACAAATTAGCGGAATCGGATTTCCACCCCATGCCATTGCTGCGATTCAGACCGCTTTCTGGCCGCTGCAAACTTTGCCACGGTGAAATCGAAATTCGCGTCGACTCGGAAAATTCTTTTCTGAACGAATGCCCGAAATGCGGACAGGAAATTGAGCGATGCCCTCACCTTTCCGCACCCCCGGCGAAAATTCTGAAAAAGCCGTCCCCTTCCGCAGCGAAATCAGCGGGATTTCAAGTATACAAGCGGCTCGGCAAGGGCGAGTACGAGAAACAATGAAAGGGCAGAGCTGCAACCTACTCTAAAAAGGTAGGCACAACCGTGTAGCGATTTATCAAATGCCCAATTTCCGGGCATATCTACACTTTTTCTTCATGATCCGCGACAAGCGACACATTCTTTACAGCCTTTCAACGAGCGACTATTCAACCAAAGGCCTTTGGCTGTTGGCATTGCTTTATTTCGGTTCCCTTATCGCAGCAGCGTTTGTCAGTTTGATCGCTTGGCATGTAGTCCATTATCTGGATCCCGAGGCGAGCGGGTATTTGGCCAATAAGCCGTATCCAAAATATTTTGATCGGGCCCGATGGCTCTGCGTACTGATTCTCCTTCCCTACCTATTTTGGCAATGCCGTATCACCACATTCAAGGCAGTTGGTTTCGCCAAGCGGTTCGCGAGTATCGCATCAAAATGGTTCTTCTATGGATTCTGCATGATCGGGCTGATATATGGAGTCACCTTCGCCCTAAACGCCATTGAGCTAAAGCCCAATTCCACGATAGGCACTCTCCTATCCAATCTAGACAATGCCATTTTGGCTGGAGCGCTTGTGGGATTATTCGAAGAGATCGTATTCCGGGGACTCGTATTCAGAATGTTTTACACGGCTATGAGACCCATTCCAGCCATTGTCGCATCCTCCGCTTTTTTCGCGATCCTACACTTCAAAGCTCCCTCTGCGTCTCTAGATACGATGCTTCCTAGTGAAGTCGGTTTCGCTGAAGCCTTCAATATCGCGTTCGGCACGATGGCATCACCCGTGATGCACTTTGATTTCACCTACCTCGTAGCAATCTTTCTGGTGGGCATTGTCCTCCATCAGACGTTCCTAATGTCAAACAACCTATGGGCCAACGTCGCATTGCATGCCGGATGGGTTTTTACCATTAAGGCGATCGGTGGAATGTTTGATACGACTGAATCGGCAAACCTCTTCACTGGAACGACAAGAGTAGCCGACGGATACTGGGTAATTGTTGTGCTCCTGGCCTTCGCCGCGATTTTCAGCGCAGTACTCAAGTCCAAACCGGATACCGCAGCAGGAATCAAAGGGTGCACATGAAACATTCCAACTTTGTCAAAAAACCGATTCCAGGACGATTCATAGCAATCGCTTTCATAGTCGGCACTGTATCGCTAGGCAATGCCATCGCCAGTGCGGAAATGTTAACAGTCGAAGAGTGCATCCAAATCGCGCTGAACAAGAATTTCGACATTCGAATCAGTGAGAACACGACCAAAAGGGCCGAGCAAGACGTGGAGATTGCCGACGCCGCGTTTCAACCGTCTTTCGGCATTACGACTTCCGACAGCTTCAATACTCAAATTCGCTCTGGTGACAGGCTCGATGGGGCCGCCCAGCCTCAGTCCAATGCCCAAAATACTCGTGCCACTGTATCCAAAGACTTCATAAGCGGAGGAACGCTTTCTCTCAGCACGCGGCTGAATCGAAGATTCTCTAATTCAACCAATAGCACCATCAATCCAAGCTACAACGCCGATACCACTCTCAGTATTCGGCAACCTCTTCTCAGCGGTTACGGCCCGGCAGTCGCCAAGGCAAGAAAAAGGCTGTCGCTCCTGTCGCTCGAACAGGCCAAATATGATTTTCAGGCGACCGTTCTGAGAATCATCAATGACACAGAGGTAGCCTACCACTCTCTGGCCTTCGCTCAAGAACAGCTTGAGGTCCGAAAGGCTGCCCTGCAGCTAGCGGAAACCCTTTTAGGCGAAAACAAGACGAAAATGGAGACGGGAATCGCGACTAGCCTTGACGTGCTGCAAGCTCAAGTGGGGGTCGCCAACGCTACCGATCGACGTTTGCGAGCAGAAAAATCGCTAGAAGATGCGAGAGACAATTTACTCACAATCCTCGGTGAAGACATATTGACCAATAAATCAATTGTCGTCGAGGCTCCTGATGTGGCCGCACCGGTAGCTCCCGAGCTGGAAACCACGTTCTCAAAAGTCATCGATAACGCTCCCCGTTACCTTACTTTATTGAACCAGAAGATTCAACGGGAGGTCGAACTGAAGCGGGCCAAGAGAAACCGGCTCCCCTCTCTCAATCTAATTGGGGACTATTCACTAACCGGACTGGAGAGTAACCTCAAAGGGGC
The DNA here is from genome assembly GCA_030424825.1 of Verrucomicrobiia bacterium. Taxonomy (GTDB): domain Bacteria; phylum Verrucomicrobiota; class Verrucomicrobiia; order Opitutales; family Opitutaceae; genus Pelagisphaera. Next base: position 8,559 of record JAUHWE010000042.1, on the reverse strand, counting down.
CTACGACGATGTCACCGAGACTGACAGCTTCAATTGGCAATGGTCACTATCTCTCGACATCCCTTGGGGCCTGAACGAAAAAAAGGCGGACTACATCAAGGCCCAAATCCAGCTCGACACGGAAGACGCCCGCGCCTCTCGCGAAAAGCAACGCCTTTTTAGGGATACTCGAATCGCGGTTCGCAACGTCACAACTGCGATCGACGGTATTAGTATTAAGGAATTGGCTACAAACCTGAGTGCGGAGGAATTTGAAATGGAGAAAGCCAAGTTCGATGCGGGTCTAAGCACTGGAAGGCGGGTTCTAGAAGCGCAGCAACGAATGGATGAATCCAAGGTTGACGAACTTCAGGCTAAGATCGATCTGCTCAATGCCTACTCCAACTTAAGAGAGCTCGATGGCGCTTCTCTCGATCGCTACGGGATTCAGTTTGAGTAGTTTCTACGCAAACCCAATGTCAGAAAACCTGAAAATTGCGGTAATCTCGGACACCCACAATCGGATTCCAGAGAACCTGCCGGAAGCAATAGAGTCCGCAGTCGAAATCTGGCATTTGGGAGATGTTTGCCAGCCAGAAACTTTAGGCGTTTTGGATGCGCTCCCTGGCAGCCTAACCGTTGTTCAAGGGAACAACGATCCTTATTTCCTATGGGAGGACAACTTGGTTCTCAAACGTAACGGGCTTCGATTTCAACTCCAACACCTTCCCCCGCGCGACGTCGACCCGACCGTAGCGGCCCTCCTTTTTGGCCATATGCATTATCCCATACGAGAGCAACTACCTGGAGGGCTTGCCCTCAACCCTGGGGCGATTACCGGACCGAGAAACCGCTCAGCTTCTTCGTTCGCCTGGTTGAGCATTTCCATCGATGGCTCCTGGACTTGGGAAGTGCAAAAAATTTAGAGTCCCCAATGCGGTTTTTACCCTTTCCGACAATCAAGCATTTTGCATGCTTATCTAGCTAGATGCTCAATGGATCCCTAAAGCCCACTCAGTTTAGCCTGATGAGTTTCAACATTGCTCACGGGCGAGGTCTCTCTCTCTACCAGGGATTTCACAATTCCAATGGCATCCGGAAAAACCTAGAGCGCATTGCCAAGATCATCAGGACACACTCGCCCGATGTCGTGGCATTTCAGGAGGTGGACCAATCCTCTCATTGGAACAAGCATATCGACCTGCTTAAGCACATTCAGGAGGAAACAGGATATCCGTATTCGGAACATGGAATTCACAATACGCGTTTTGGCCGCAAAGCTCTTTGCTACGGCAACGCCTTCCTCTCCAAACACCCGATTACAGATTCTCGGGTCACTCCCTTTGGTGAAAAGCGACTTGGAGAGAAGGGTTTCATGGAAGCGAGAATCCAAATCGGTTCGTCATCATTTGACGTAATCAATCTCCACCTCGATTTCCGGTCCCGCAAGAACCGAATCGCCCAAATCGACCCAATCTTAGAGCGCATCGAAAGTTTGACTCGCTCAAAAACGCAGCGCCCGCCTCCCGTGATTTGTGGCGACTTCAATACAGTATCAAGACGGTTTAGCGACGCCGTAAGGCAATTTTTAATACGGTCCGCCCAACATGCTCACTATACTTATCATCCCCAAAACCAACGTACCTTCCCCGCTCACTTCCCCTCCCGAGGTCTCGACTTCATCCTCGTTCCAAAGCCGTTTTCCGTCACGAATACGAGCGTAATAAGAAGCTTTGCATCTGACCATCTTCCCGTTCTAGCCGAGCTGCAATTGACCATGCCGAAAGCGAAAAAAGCTTGAGACTCCCAAACGGTAGAGAACTAAGCGAATTCCAATACCGGCATAATGCGATTGGATACAAAAAAGCCCAAAGCCAATCGGCTTTAGGCTCAAAAATAATTGGTCTGTTTCCTTACTAGCTGGAAACGTGCCCTGAAACTAGTTTGGTCATCTCGAACATCGAGACTTTATCCTTACCATCGAATACCTTTTTCAATTTTGCATCCGCTACGATTTCACGTCGATTCGCGGGGTTTTGCAAATCATTCGCTTTAATGTATTCCCAGAGCTTTTTCGTCAATTCTGTACGAGGAAGTGGTGCCGCCCCAACAACTGCCGCAAGAGCCGCATCTGGAGTAACGGGTTTCATGAATGCCGCATTGGGCTTTTTATTTGATGAACTCTTTGCCATAGTCCTATTTTCGATACCTCCAATTGCCCTTGGCGCAAACTTAAACAGCCTAGTTTAGACAAAAATCCGATTTTTTACCCTTAGAGGACATCGTTTAGTAAATAAGCCGTCAATGAATTGAATATCTCATTCGAATTTCGATGCAAATTAAAGCTCAGATCCCTGACCCAAAGTGACGCAGGCTTGGACAGCAAGGGCTGCAACTACGAAAATACCCGAAATGGAATTCGTACTTGGCTGAGCAGTTAAACGACCTCGTAGGTTTCGCGCTATACACTGGAATTTCCTCATCGACTAGGTAGGGATGCCGACGAAATTCCCCTTGTTAATGATTGACCGCTTGTTTACGCTTGAGCCCATAATTTTAATATGATGGGACACATCTCCTTCGTCTTTTATGGGTTTTAGAGGTTCCTTTTCAAACGTATGAATACAGCCCAAACGAGAATCGTTGTAATCGAGGACCAGATAATGCTCCGAGACCTAGTCACGAGCATGGCACAGAGCATCCCTGGAATATCAGTCGTAGGGGAAGCCCTCGACGGTCGTGAAGGTCTCAGGCTTTGCGAGGAAGAGAAACCTGAACTCGTTATCTTTGACCTCTTCCTTCCCAGTCTCAACGGGATCGAGATCCTGCGCCAATTTGGAAAGAAAAACCCTAAGACGAGATTTATCGCGATATCCGCTAATTTCACTCCCGATTCGATTCGCGAACTCCTAGAGCTTGGCTGCCACGGCGTCATCGCAAAGAGTTCCTCCGTATCCAAACTCAAAGAAGGAATGAGCGAAGTTATAAAAGGGAGTGGATACCTCTGTCCGATCGCGGCCAGTCTCCTGCGAGAATCTCATTTGTCCCGCACCCATTCAGGGAAAAAGAAGGGCCGACTTTCAAATCGCGAACGTGAAGTCCTCCAAGCAGTCGCCGAAGGATACAGCACCAAGCAAATTGCGAAAAAACTCGAAGTCAGCGTTAAGACGATTGAAGCCCACAGGGCTAATCTCATGAAAAAGCTAGACGCTCGCAGCGCGGTTGAGTTGACCCGATGCGCTTACGAAATGGGTATAATCGAGTTGCCCGCACGATACAATCAGCCAGAATAGAGCCCTAGCTACCCGGTAGGTTCGGAATTATTCGCCTCAAATGCGGGATTACGAATTTGACAAATCCTACGACTGTAGTACGTTTCTTGGAATTAAAGCGAAACGATCGATTCCCTTGTATTTATTCATGGGGATACGCTTGACTCGATTAACGAAACGCTATTTCAAACTTCATTCCCGCACAACCAATCGAAATGGCGATTCGAGACTTGGATCGTTTCATTCCAAATGCGGGAAAAATCTAATTTTACTGTACCTCAATGAACGATAAACCTTATCTCGATCAAGCGATAGAAATTCTATCATCTGGTGGCTGGATTATGATTCCTCTTTTCATACTGGGACTCATTGCCTTTTACGTTGCGGCCAGGTTGTTTCTTTTTTTCCTGAAAGGGCACTTTAGCAAAGTTTCTATCGAAGAATGCGAGCAATGGGTAAGTGACTCAAACAAGGCGGAAGGCCAAGTGGGCGAGATCATTCGCTACTCCCAAGATGGAGTTGAGTCCTTGAACGACATACAGAATCGTTTCGCGGAAATCCGAACCGCTGAAATGCCGCGTCTCAATCAGAATATCACCATGCTTACCATTCTCGTGAATGCAGCCCCTTTGATGGGACTACTGGGAACCGTCCTCGGTATGTTGACCACGTTCTACGGGATCTCGCTGGGTGGCTCAGAAAGCACCACCAACATCGTAGCAAGCGGAATTCACGAAGCCCTCATTACGACTCAAATGGGTCTCTGTCTCGCCATTCCTGGCTACTTTGTCATATACTTCCTTAGACAGAAAGTCATCGACTATGAAAGCTTTCTTGTCCGCCTGGAAAGCATCACCCTCCAACAATTTAGCCACAAAGTTACCGGTTAGCCTAGGCCACCTACCCATTTACTCGCTATGAGCACCAATTACAAATCCTCCAACCAAGACGGAAACCTATTCGCGAATCTCATTCTTGGACTCTTTTTGACAGCGCTTATCTTCTTCGTTCTCCCAATGATGCATATCCTAGGGCAGATCAGTATGGACACGAGACAAGTAGTGACTGCGGACGCCAGCGAGGCACCCCCTCCCCCTCCTCCTGAAGACCTGCCTCCTCCTCCTGAAGAAGACAAAGAGCTCGAGAAACCAGAAGTCGAGGAACCCCCTCCACCTATGACGCTGAGTCAATTGGAGATGGCGCTGAATCCCGGTTCCGGTAACGCGATGGGCGACTTTGGGTTTGGCGACTTCGACGCAGGAATTGACGCCTTGGGCGACATGGAGATTTTCGACCTTAGAGACGTAGACAAGCTTCCAAGAGCCCTTTTCCAAGTTGACCCCAATTATCCGTACTCCCTCAAACAGGCCAAAATTGGCGGCTGGGTTCAATTGGAGTGGGTTATCGACGATTCAGGCAAAGTTCTAAGACCCCGCGTGATAAAATCCTCTCATCGCGAGTTCAATCAGCCCGCTATCGAATCCATCATGCGATCCAAATGGTCACCCGCGCAAAAAGGAGGCAAGGCCGTTGCCGTTCGAGTCACCCAGCGCATGGATTTCAATCCGTAATCCTAGCGGTAAAGACTTTTTTGATTTAGGACGGGCTAGCCGAATAGGCAGCCCGTCTTTTTTTGGGCACAATCCATCATTCAATCCTACAAATGTAAGGATTAGTCTTGCCATCGCGGTCGATATACTACACTTGTAGTATTCAAAGCCGCCAATGAACCCCAACCCCTATTAATGATGAATTCTATCTACTCTCGTTCTGAAGACTCCAGTACACTTTTTAACAAAGGATTACTGGCCTTTATCATAACCGTTACGATCTTCAGCTTACTGCCAATTCTACAGATCATTCCCAATATGTGGACCAGCAAAAATCCCTTGAAAGGGATAACCACCTACACGGAAGATCCCCCCCTTGTAATTGAGCAGATTCCTGAAAAGCCAAAAGAGAAACTTGAAGTCAAGAAGCCTGAAATTGAGAAGCCCTTGCCTTTACCTACTCTAGCCCAGATAGAAGCCCAGTTCGTCGTAGGCGACGGGCTCGGTGGATATCAAGAGGCCATCTACACAGGTTTCATTAGTGCAAAAGAAGACTTGGAAATCTTTGATCTAAAAGACCTGGAAAAAGAACCAAAAGCCCTCTTTCAGGTTGAACCTGCCTTTCCTTACCACCTCAAGAATCAAGGAATTGAGGGTTGGGTCCTAATTGAATGGGTGATCACCGACCGAGGCAGAGTCTCCCAAATCAAAGCGATTCAATACTCACACCGAGAGTTTGTCGGCCCGGCAATTGACTCGATCTCGAAATCAAAATGGTCGCCCGGAGAAATATCCAGTAAACCGGTGAACTCTAGAGTGCGGCAAAAGATCACCTTCAATCTGTAAGCTTAAAGGACCCTCACTCAGTCTATCGAAGCGTATAAAGGCTCCAGCAACCCGTCCAGCGGTGTTAAATCGACTGATTGCGCCAAATCGGATTCCCTCTTATCGTCACCCATCTCCGCTCGTGCGCTCGCTTCGCCCAACCCCAGGGTTCCCATCCTTCACAGTCTCTCGCACGATGAACGCTTCTTGTTGGATCGAGCTCTCCCAAGAGCGTGAGCGTGGCGGAGAAGGAGGGATTCGAACCCCCGGTACGGTTGCCCGTACAACTGATTTCGAGTCAGTCCCATTCGACCACTCTGGCACTTCTCCTTATTTGAAGTGGCATCAAAGAGACGGTTTAATTCAATGCAAGAATCAATCCATCGATCTGGAGAATCAGGATCAACCCAACCTGCCTATTTGTCCTGAGTACTTACCCCTCGCTGGCACCTGTACCTCATCTAACAAGCATTGGAAATAGTCACTTTATGCAAAACGCTGCAGCAATTCCGCGACTCTCTCAAGAGTTGCTCTCTAATTCCGTAGGTTACTTTCAATTTGGAGCAACTCTTTGAAAGCTCAACGATTCATATGAAACACCAAGCGACACGCAGCCTGGCATTCATAACCACAGGAATAGCGAATTGGATCCCATTTTCCGCAGGGGCTTACGAATTCTCTGAAAGAACGCGAGTCGATGGAAAAATTCAATGGGTTGCAGAAGAAGGTATCACCACACCAGCTTCAGACAGCTCAAAGGTTACCCGAGAGCATTTCCGATTTGATACAATGGGTCAGGTGTTGCCTGCCTCTGTACAGAACTCTACACATGAAGTTCTTAGCAAATCCTCCATAGAAACCACTCAGAATGGGAAGCTCGAGCCCGTCAAAATTGATGAACGACAGACGAATCTAATCGACGCGTTCCATTACAACTCAGCAGTACACCTCTGGAGAAACCACTAATCGACGACATCAGACACCAGCCTCCCCTTACCTTTAAATAACAGGATATATACTCTTCGTTCAAGAGACGAATAAGTTTTCATCGGAAGCCGGCAGCAATACTGCCGGCTTTCTTGTATCCAAAAAAAAGCGACCCAGTCGCCTAGGTCGCTTATCAAAAATCAATATTGGCTACAATCCAATCAATCCTCGTTCTCTTCTCCAATTTGGAATCTGGAAAAGCGATTGATTTGCATATTCTCTCCGAGCTTGGAAATTTGCTCATTCAGAACATCCTGAACGGACTTGTCGCCATCTTTAACAAAAGGCTGATCGAGCAAACACGCTGTTGCGTAGTACTTGTTAAGCTTTCCTTCCACGATCTTCTGCACCGCTGCGGGAGGCTTGCCTTCCGCTTGGGAAGCCGCGATTTCGCGTTCTTTTTCGATCAATTCCGCAGGAACCTGGTCACGGCTGATACAGATCGGATTAACAGCGGCGATGTGCAGACAGAGATCCTTTACAAATGACTTGAAATCATCGGTCTTAGCCACGAAATCCGTTTCACAGTTAACCTCAATCAAGACCCCTACTTTCCCACCCAAGTGAATATAGGACTCGATGAGGCCTTCCGAGGTTGCCCTTCCCGCCTTTTTTGAGGCCGAGGCCATTCCCTTTTTCCGAAGAATCGTAATTGCCTTTTCCAGATCGCCTTCTGATTCGGTCAATGCCTTCTTGCAGTCCATCAAACCCGCGCCCGTCTGGCCACGCAGTTCTGCTACCTGTTTTGCTGTAATGCTCATTTAACTACTCTTTAAAATTTATTGCTGTCGTAAATCAAGCGGTTTAAGCTTCAGCTTTCTTCTCTTCAGAATCACTGTTCGGCTTTGCTTCAGATTCGGCGTTTTCCGTAGGTGCAGTTTCCTCAGCTACCGCTTCCGGAGCCGCTTCTACTTCTGCAACTGCCGGTTCTTCGACCGCAGGAGCCGCTACTGACGCGGCAACGCCTGCCGCAGGAGCCGCTACTTTTTCTTCTGATACCATTTCATCGGCAGCCACAGCTACTGGCTTTTGCACGCCGGCATTTTCCTGGCGGGCTTGTCTTTGAGAAAGACCCGATTGCACCCCTTCTACGATTACTTCCAATATGATTCGGATCGATTTAACGGCATCATCGTTGCCAGGAATCGGGTAATCAACTAGAGACGGATCAGAATTCGTATCAACCAGGGCAGCAACAGGAATCTTGCAACGCTTCGCTTCGGCAACCGCAATGTCTTCGTACCTTACGTCGATAACCACCATCGCAGCAGGAGGTTTCTCCATTTTCACGATGCCTTCGAAATTCCGGTTCATCCGTTCCATTTCACGACGAATGGCAGAACCCTCTTTTTTGGGCAGCTTCGCAAGACTACCGTCAGCTTCCATCTTCTGGTACTTCTTATACTTCGCGATGCTTCGGGTAATCGTCTGCCAGTTTGTGAGCGTCCCTCCTAGCCAACGGCTGGCGCAATAGGGCATGCCACAGTCCGCAGCCGCTTCCCGAATCACTTCTTGAGCCTGACGTTTCGTTCCGACAAAGAGTACTTCGCCTCCCTTGGAAACCACCTCTTCCACAAAATCATAGGCAGCTTTGAGACCGCTATAACTCTTGGAGAGATCGATAATTGAGATCCCTTGACGGTGATCAAATACGAAGCTCTTAGACTTCGGGTTCCAGCGTTTGACCTGGTGGCCAAAATGGACGCCTGCTTCAAGCAGATCAGTTAGTTCTACATTCATATGCAATTCGTCAAAACGCTCAGAATAAGCGCAGGCATCGACAATGCCTTGGACGTTAATTTTATGGTTTACGATTTAGGTTCAGATTTTGGAAAAGCGACAAACGTAGGGGTCACCTTCTCGTTGGCAAGCGGTAATTTATCACAATTTCCCTAATTTCTTCTCGAATGACATTGACAAGGCATTTCGATTTTGAGTTGTTTCGC
>JAUHWE010000041.1 GCA_030424825.1 Verrucomicrobiia bacterium | reverse complement strand
TAGTGGATGAATCGCCTCGGACTCCCATCACGGATTTCCGTACCGTTGGTGTGGACTGGGGTGTCAATGAATGGCGCAAGATCCGGATTGTTCGAGATGTTGATAAAAGTACGGTCGCACTTTATTTCGACGATATGCTCACTCCAATCATGATCGCCGACGATGTCCCGTTCGAGCAGGGGTTCATTGGATTCGGTTCGTTCGACGACATCGGATGGGTCGACAATATCAGAATCTGGGCACCGGATTCGAAACGGGACAACCGGACCTTCTTCGAATAGCCTTTTAAATCCGATTAGATTTTTCTGAATGAAATTCGCTATCTGCAACGAAACCTACCAAGGCTGGAGCCTGAGTGACACCTGCGCCAGCGTCGCGGCTACTGGATATCAAGGGCTTGAGATCGCTCCCTTCACCCTTAAGGAAGATCCGCGCGAGCTCACAGTCTCGGAGGCGAAATCTATGGGCAATATCGTACGCGATCATGGCCTCGAAGTCGTCGGCCTCCATTGGCTGCTCGTAAAGCCGGATGGCATGCATCTCACCACGCCAGATGACGCTACCCGTCAGAAAACACTCGACTTCGCCAGACACCTAGCGGACCTCTGTGCGGCGATGGGCGGGGACGTCATGGTCTGGGGCAGCCCTAAACAACGAAATCTGGATACCAACGACTCCTATGAAGAGGCGGCTAAGAGAGCCGCCGATCTCCTTCGACCGCTTGGAGAACACTGCGCCACACTGGGCGTCTCCGTGGCCATGGAGCCCCTCGGGACGAAAGAGACGAATTTCCTCACCTCCGCTTCTGAGACAATCGAACTCATCAAGAAAATCGACCAGCCCAACATCCAATTGCATCTCGATGTAAAGGCCATGTCTGCAGAAGGCAGCCCGATCCCGGACATTATCGAGGCGAGCCGCGACTACACGATTCACTTCCACGCCAATGATCCCAATTTGCTAGGGCCGGGAATGGGTGCAGTAGAATTCGCGCCCATCGCCGATGCCCTCCTACGCACCGGTTACAAGAAATGGGTATCGGTTGAAGTATTCGACTATAGTCCTGGAGCGGAGAATATCGCCCGGGAAAGCCTTCAGAACCTCAAACTCGCGTTCAATAGCACCCCCACTCAATGAATACAGAAGAATCAAATCGTGAAGATGCTTTGCTAGTCGAAGCCCAAGACGCTCCCCTAATGCGGAAGCTCGGAATTTACACCCGCCTTTCCGGACCCGGATGGCTGCAAGGCGCCATCACTCTAGGAGGCGGCTCCCTCGCCGGGGCGCTTTACCTAGGAGTCATCGCTGGCTTCGGGCTGCTCTGGCTGCAACCCTTGGCCATGATCTGCGGCGTCATTATGCTCTCCGCCATCGCTTACGTAACCTTGTCTACCGAGAAAGCCCCGTTTGGACTGGTTAATACGCACCTCTCCCCTGCATTGGGATGGGCCTGGATCATCGCCACAATCATGGCCAACATCGTCTGGTGCATGCCGCAATTCAACCTTGGCCGTGCCGCCATCCAGCAGAATCTTCTGCCGGTAGTGGGTGACAGCACCACCTCAACTGTAATTATATGCCTGATACTGCTCGCGATCGGCTTCGCAGTGAACGTGCTTTACGAATCGGAGGGCAAGGGAGCCAAAACGTTTGATCGAATCATAAAAATCATGGTCGGCCTGATTGTGATTTCCTTTATCGCGGTCGTAATAACGCTAGCGACAAACGGCGATATCGACTGGGGAGCCATCATCAGCGGACTCATCCCGAACCCATCGCTTCTTTTCGAACCGGCTGTGGGCTTGAAAGCCATCATTTCCCAATCCACCCAACCGGAGTGGTGGACCGCCAAGATTGTCAATGACCAGCGGGACATAATCATCGCCGCCTTTGGAACGGCCGTTGGAATCAACATGACTTGGCTGCTTCCCTACTCTCTGCTCAAGAAACGCTGGGGGAAAATCCAACGCGGCTTTTCAATCTTCGACCTTTCGATCGGACTTTTCATCCCCTTCTTCCTCGCTACCAGCTGCGTCGTTATCGCCGCCGCTTCGCAATTTCACGGCGAGACCGGTGACGTTCCCGCGGGAGCAGGAGCAGGTACGATCGCCCAGCTCGCCGCTGCTCACCCGGGCACACCGAATGCGGCTGACCAGGAACTGGCTCTGACACTGGTCAAGCGGGACAATTTCCAGCTCGCCACGACGCTTGAGCCCCTCGCTGGAAAGATCGTCTCACAAACGATTTTCGGCTTTGGCGTTCTCGGCATGGCATTGTCTACGATCATTATTCTGATGCTGATAAACGGACTCGCCTTTCAAGAGCTCCTAGGAAAACGAGGCGATAAAAATGCCCATTACATCGGCTGCGCGGTATCCGGAATCGCAGGATTCGCTGGGCCCTTCATTTGGACTGGAGCGGCCGCAGCCGCTTTGGCGATTCCCACATCGGTAATAGGAGGATCGCTGATCCCCATCGCCTATTTCACCTTCTTCCTCATGATGAATTCCAAAAAGGTGCTTGGAGAAAATCGCCCCCAAGGAACCGCAAGGATTGTTTGGAATGTACTCATGGGAATCGCGACGGGAATCGGCACATTCGGATCGGTCTGGGTGCTTTCCAGCAAAGCCCATTTCAGGGACTGGCACGGAATGATTCCCGCCGGAGGTCTCGGCCTATTGGCGATTCTATTCATCATTGGAATTTTCTCGTTCCTCAAGAACGAGCGAAAATCCTAATCGATTCCTTCGAGGACCCTTTTCTCAAACTAGCTATCTATGAACTTCGGAATCATCGGATCAGGAATGATCGCCAAATTTCACGCCAAGGCGATCGAAGCGATGGAGGGCTCAAAACTCCATTCGGTCTACAGCCGCAACTCAACGAGTTCCCAAGAGCTCGCTACCGAGTTCAATTGTACCGGATACAATGAAATCGACGCCTTTCTCGCAGATCCTGAGTTAGAGATCGTGACCATCGCCACCCCTTCCGGGGCCCATCTCGAACCGGCAGTGGCAGCCGCCAAGGCGGGCAAGCATGTAATTTGCGAGAAGCCGTTGGAAATCACAACGGAACGCGTCGATCAAATGGCGGCAGCTGGGAAGGAAAATGGCGTCACCATATCGGGTATTTTCAATCGGCGCTTCAATCCCGGACTCGTGTCGCTGAAGAAAGCCGTCGACCAAGGACGGTTTGGACAAATTTCCCTAGCCGACGCCTACATCAAGTGGTATCGGGATCAGGACTACTATGACTCCGGTCAATGGCGCGGCACCTGGAAACTGGACGGGGGCGGAGCGCTCATGAACCAGTCGATCCATGCGATTGACCAATTGATCTATGTGGCCGGACCGGTCAAGTCCGTCACCGCATCTACGGCAACATTGGCTCACGAACGAATCGAAGTTGAAGACACTGCAGTTGCCATTCTCGAATTCGAAAGTGGGGCTCGCGGCGTCATCCAAGGCTCGACCGCCTGCTGGTCTAAAGATGGTCACTCTGCTGAAGTTCAGATTTGCGGGAGCGAAGGGTCCGTATTCCTCGCCGACGACAAATTTCGGGTTTGGGAATTCAAAGAGGAAACGCCAGAGGACGATCTCATTCGGTCTGAGCTCATGTTAAAACCAGGAACCAAAGGAATCGGAGCCAACGATCCGAGTGCAATCGATTTCTCGGGCCACCAGCTCAATTTCGAAGATGTCGTAAATGCGATCCAGGAAAATCGCGCTCCCCTTGTGGATGCCTCAGAAGCCCGCAAGGCCGTGGCCCTCATCAACGCGATCTACGAAAGCGCTAAAAATGGATCTAAACGGATTCTGCTCTAGAGCCCGCTTCCGATTCCACCTGGGATGATTCGGGCCCTGATCTTCGATCTCGACAATTGCCTCGCTCCTGCCCGCGAAGTAGGCGCGGCCCTTTACGAACCTGCCTTTGAAGCGATCCGTCAGGCCAACAATGGTTCGCTTTCGCCAGAGAACCTCCGAGCAGCGCTTGAAGATTGCTGGGACCATGCATTCGATTGGGTTGCGAAGCGTCACCATTTCTCGGAATCAATGAGACAGGCCGGATGGCAGGCGTTTCAAAGACTGGAAGTAGCGTCGAAAATGACAGGATACGAGGATCTTTCGATTCTTTCGCAACTACCGACCCAGCGATTCCTCGTCACCTCGGGATTCCGGCGCCTGCAGGAAAGCAAAGTCGCGGCCCTGGATATCGCGAACCAATTTGTCGACATCCAGATCGATGCGATCGACGAACCTAATCGACTGGGAAAACAAAAGATATTCGCCCTTATCAGCGAACGCTACCAACTGTGCCCCGATGAAACGCTCGTGGTGGGTGATAGTGAGCATTCCGAAATTCTCGCTGGAGAAAGGCTAGGCATACGAACTGTCCAAACCCTGCGGCCTGGCATCCCCCATTCTGAACGAGCAACCTATCACATCCGTAGCCTCGTCGAGCTCAAAAGGCTTCTCGAATCTAGTGACGCCTTAATCGATTAAACTACTGATGTGCGGCAGCGTACGTGCACGGCGCCCATTGCCCAGTTTCGCTAGGAACGGATCCTTCGACGGATCCCATGCGGCTGGCTCGTCTTCCTCATCGAACGCTTCCTCGTCTTCGTCATCTTCGAAGACATATTCATCCGGTTCATCAAACAGTTTGGAAATACGTCTCGCTTCCGGCTCGAGAACCAATGACGGGTTGGGAAGATGTCCCTTTTTTACAAATACAAACAAACAAGGGTAGTACTCTTTGAGATATCTTTCCTTGAATTCATCAACCCATTTATTAGACACCTCAGTGCGATTGCTCAAAAGAACAACATCGGAAAAGTGGATACAACAGTCATACCACTGGAGCAACTTCCTTTCCTGATGTATTCGGTTGCAATCGGCGATAGTAATAATCCGGCCTAGCTCGTAGTCCGACCCTTGGAGCCAGTTGAAAAAAGCTTCCACGAAATCAGCCGGATCCGACAGACCATCCGCCACGATAAAAACCGTTTCACTGGTAGCATCCACGGACAGGCCCTCGTCCACTCCGCTCCACGTATATGACTTTTGCTCGCAGAGAGCGTGCCGAATCGAAAGAGGCGATCCCCACGCGACCTTATCCTCATCCGAGACGAAAACCTGCGATTCCGACGATCGCTCTAATCCAAAATCCACGAGATCTGGTACCACCGAAGAGCGACCACCGCCACGGGAACCCAGAATGAGATAGACAAATTTTTCCGACATTGACTCGAATTTCTCAGGCTAGATCTATAGGAACTCAGAACGAAAACAAGCGATTTTGCGCATGCTGGCGCATCCAGTGGTCGATGGAAACCAAATTTGCCATAGCCTCGACTATAGGGACTGCTCGAGGCAACACACAGGGGTCGTGCCGACCTCGTGCTTTCAGCTCAGTCTCTTTGCCGTCCCTGTCGACCGTTGGCTGCGACTGCAAGAGCGTCGCCGTTGGCTTGAACGCAACTCGGAAGCGCACTTCCTCCCCATTCGTAATGCCTCCTTGAACTCCGCCAGAACGATTAGTCTTGGTCCGTACCCGACCTTCTCGATTCTCAAAATGGTCATTGTGCTGGGATCCTGTTAGTTTTGTACCGGAAAATCCGCTGCCGATCTCAAATCCTTTCGTGGCAGGGAGCGAAAGCATCGCCTTCGCCAAATCCGCTTCGAACCGGTCAAAAACTGGTTCTCCGAGCCCCACAGGCAAGTTCCGTATCACACATTCTATGACACCCCCTACCGAATCTCCTTGGCTTCGAACTTCACGAATGCGATCTATCATAGCTTGTGCCGTTTCCGTATGTGGACAACGCACCGCATTTGCTTCGATAAGTTCAAGTGATATCTCGGCTTCTTCCGGCATCTCAATATCTTGAATACGTTTCACATACGCAATCGTTTCAACGCCCCCCGCTAAACCGAGAATCTTTTTCGCAATGGCCCCAGCGGCCACTCGCCCGATCGTTTCACGGGCTGACGATCGGCCGCCGCCCTCCGGGTCCCGGTGCCCAAACTTGGTCTGATAAGTGTAGTCTGCATGGGAAGGCCTAAACTTCTCCCTCATTTCAGTGTACGCCTCCGGCCGATGATCCTTGTTGAAGACTAGCATCGAAATGGGGGTGCCGGTTGTCAGCCCTTCGTATACTCCTGACAGAATCTGGACTTGATCCAGTTCTTTACGAGGAGTGACGATATCACTCTGGCCTGGACGTCTCCGGTCCAGCTCCACTTGAATTTCCTCGGCGGCTATCGCGAGACCAGGAGGGCATCCATCCACCACAACGCCAACCGCGCCCCCATGGCTTTCACCCCATGTGCTGATTGAAAATAGTTTGCCGAAAGTATTAGGCATGTCGACGACCCTACGTGCAGTCCTGAACGAATAAAGGAAATTCTTACTCTAGACAGTCTAGCGAGGTTGTCTGAGCTTAGATCCCCGGATCGAAACTGGAAACATCGTTCTTTCCCAACTGCTGGTTCATTCCCAAAGCCGGTGTCGCCTCCCGGCAAGTACCGATATTCTTAGCCGGAACGCCAACGACCGTGCAATGGGCTTTGACGTTTCGCAAAACCACGCTGCCCGCCCCAATTTTGGCGCCCTCACCAATTTTGATGTTTCCGAGGACTTTCGCCCCTGCCGCAATTAAAACGCCATCACCCACCTTAGGATGTCGGTCGCCCCGCTCTTTCCCAGTCCCGCCAAGAGTGACTCCGTGCAGCAGTGAAACATTGTTTCCAACGACCGCGGTTTCACCGATTACGACTCCGGTCGCATGGTCAATCAGGATTCCATGACCAATCGTTGCCGCAGGATGTATGTCTACTCCGAATACCTTTGAGATCAAGCTTTGCAAATACAGCGCGAGCGTCTTACGGCCTTCGCACCATAGGTAGTGAGCGAAGCGATACGCCGACAAAGCATGAAACCCCTTGAAGAAAAGAAACGGGGAAAGATAGCCGCCTGCGGCTGGATCGCGGTCCTTTACGGCTTGCAAGTCTATCAGAATGCATTCGCGAAGCCCTTTTTCCGTTTCAAGGATCTGAAGAAAGAGATCGCGCAAAGTGATGCTCGGCAGAATCTCGTCCCGCAACTTTGAGGCAAGTGTGTAACTTAACGCGGCCTCAAATGATTTTTGCCCTAGAACCGTCTCTTCCAGGTAGGCTACGAGTAACCGCTCGTCCTTGCTCGATTGATTCGCCTCTTCTCGAAGAGATTCCCAGATAGTATTATTAAGAGCGTCCATAGCGATAATCCTTACCCAACAATGACTCAGAAACGCTAAGTTCAGCCCAATCCCGCGCCAAACTAAATCAACCGTAAAGCAAGATTGTTCAAAAACTCTTCGGAACAATATTTGATTGCAATACACTATTTCACGAGCACTTTGTGCCACCCTGTAAGGTAATTCTACCAATAGGACGTCCGGAATCGTCAACGAACCATAGGCAAACTTGCTTAGAAAACTCTCCTTTTACTTTCTATAACAACAAAGAATATGAATAAACTACTAGCTTCTATCTCTGCAGTCATCTTACTTGCGGCTTCCTCGATCGGAGACGTTATCGTTACGAAATCGGGCTCCACCATCGTGGGGAAGATCCAGGAAATCGACGGCGGAAAGATTAAAGTTTCGACCGATTTTGCGGGAGACATCGTAGTCGAACAGGCCCAAGTCGAGCAAATGACCACGGACGAACCTATTTTCGTTTCGATCGAAGGAGGTTCCTCTTATTCTGGAGTCGTCACAGGTGGGCCTTCGGGAGGACTGAAGATCCAGACGCCCGACGGTGAGCTGACCACGTCAGTCGACAAGGTTCAGGAAAGCTGGCAGCCCGGGACAAAGAGCCCTACACAAGTTCGCCAGGACACAAAAATGGCCGAACTCAGACGCAAATGGGCCTACGAAGCGGCTTTGGACATGACGGGTAAAAGCGGGAATTCAGACAGCACAGGATTCGGAATGAGCTTCCGTGCCACCCTGCAAGGCGTCGATGACAAATTGGCCTTCTACACGAGGGCGAACTTCGAAGAAACCGACGGATCTAAAAGTGCGGACGACGCGCGTGTAGGAGTCGACTATTCGAATCAGATCAACGACGATTGGAACTGGTACATTAGCAGTGAGCTCGGTCGCGACGTCATCAAGGATACGGACATATTCGTCACCACCGCAGCCGGTTTTGGATATACCGTAACCAATACTGAATCTAGGTTCCTCAACATACGTGGCGGTCTCGGTTACCGGTTTGAAGACTATAGCCAGTTCTCGACTCCCGTTCGTGAGCAGCTCAATGCCGCCAGTCTAGACTTTGGTCTGGAGCACAAGGAAACCCTCAAGTGGGGCAGACTGGTCAATCGCATCAAGTTTACGCCGACCATCGAGGACTTTGGCAGCTTCCGTCTCTACCAAGACACCGCTCTCGACCTTCCATTGAAAGCCGAGCAATACAGCTTGCGAATTGGATTCGCCAACGACTACGACAGCGATGCGGATCTAAGCGGAAAGAAGGAACTCGATACGACGTACTACATTCGCATGGTTCTAAACTGGAAGTAGATCCTGCTTAATCCAGATTTTCAGAACGTCTCCGACTTTAGAGCGGAGGCGTTTTTTTTGCTCTGCAGTTGAATCTGATAGCGAGTGATCTCCGATCGCCCACAAACTCGACCCCTAAATGGGCGCTCGGAGATCGCCCGCTACCTTATTTGCCTCGGAGCTCTTTAGAGTCCCTAGGCGGAAACTTCCTCTTCCACCCCGAATACTGCATTGACGTAATTTTCGATCTGATACGCCTGCAAATCTTCCGCCTTCTCACCGAAACCCAGAAAATAGATGGGCAGTTTCAACTCGCGGTAAATTCCGACGAGCGAGCCCCCTCGGCTCGTCCCGTCAAGCTTGGTGACAATCAGACCATCAAGACCGAATTTCTCGTGAAAGACACGAGCCTGCTCGATCGAATTCGATCCTAAACTACCATCGACTACCAAAAGACTGTAGTGGGGAGCCGTTTCATCGTGCTTTTGCAAAACACGTCTGATTTTGGCCAACTCGTCCATCAAATTACTCTTCGTGTGGAGACGTCCAGCTGTATCGATGATCAACGTATCCTTCCCTCGGCTCTTGGCCGCCTGCCACGCATCGTAAGCGACCGCGGCCGCATCCGCCCCACGCTCACCGGAGACGATCTCGAGATCCAACCGATTCGTCCACTCTTTCAACTGTTCGATCGCGGCCGCTCGAAACGTATCGCACGCGGCCACCAAGACTTGCCTTCCCTCGGCCTTGCATTGGCTTCCCAGCTTCGCCGTGGTGGTCGTCTTCCCGGAGCCATTGACCCCGATCAGGCAAATCACGGTGGGCCGATCTTCTCTGAATTCAATCGTCCCTTCTGAACCTTCTAACACGCGTCGCAGCACGGCAGATCCGATTTTAGCGACGTCCTGACCGCGCAATTCCTTGTCCTTCTTGTAGGCTACTTTTGTCTCTTCGACAATCTCTTCCGTCGTTTCGTATCCAAAATCTGCGGCATACAGCGCTTCTTCGAGTTCCTCAATCGTCGACGCATCCAGTTTCGCGCGCCGAAAGATTCCACCCGTTTTATCAGCGATGTTCTTAGCGGATTTCGAAAGCCCTTCTTTGAATTTCTTGAAAAGCGAAAGCATAGTCTAATCGAACTAGAGATTTATAGGGTCCGGCCAATACCGAAATGACATTCCACTTGATCCTCAATCCCAGCTCGCCTGCCGGGACGGTCGATTCAATTGCCCACGAAGCTTGTCCAGGATCCCGTTTACGAATCGCCGCGACTCTTCCGACGAATACAGCTTACTCAAATCAATGGCCTCGTTGATGGTGACCACTGGCGGAATATCCTTTCGGAACAGCAATTCGTAAATCGCCATCCGCAAGATTGACAGGTCGATTTTCGCGATGCGATCGAAATCCCAGTTATTGGCGATTTCCCGGATCTTTTCATCAATGGCGTCAAGATTCTCGATCACTCCAAAAATCAGTTCATCCGCAAACGCATAGTAATCACGCTCCTCTTCCTGGTCCTCGTAGAAGACCCTCAGATCTTCATCGATGTCCTCCGGATGATTAATCGACCAAGAGTAAAGGAACTGCATGCAAGCGATGCGGCACATTCGGCGCTGCGGTTTTTTCGTTTCCGACATGGGCTGTTAACTGTATTCGCGACGCAATTGCGCCATTTCCAGAGCGCACTGGCCAAACTCAATCCCTTTGGGGATCGACCCCACGCAGCGCTCCCTGACCTGGTCCTCGTTGTCTCCAACGATTACACCATTCACGACCGGAATGCCGGATGCCAGCGCGACTTGCTGCAGTCCCATATTCGAGGAATCCGCCACCATTTCAAAGTGCTTTGTCCCTCCCGCAATGATCACGCCCAAGGCGACAATCACATCGAAACGCCCTTTGCCGGCGACCAGCTGAACGGCAATGGGCAGTTCGTTTGAGCCAGGAACGCGCTCTATGACAATCTTGTCCTCCGAGACCCCCGCTTCCCACAAGGCTGACTGTACCCCGGACAACAAACCATCCACGTATATCTGGTTATAGCGAGCGGCTACAATCGCGATTCTAAAATCGGATCCGTCAATGTTTGAGGGTTCTGGCGATAAGCGGCTCATTTTAAGAACAAGGTGAGAAGAGACACGGGAATGAGCCTGATGCTCAACCATGTAAAGTCGGAATTAGAAATTATCGCAAATCGCCTGCTCGACACGATCTAAATCACAAGGTCACCTGCTCCACAATCTCGAGACCATACCCATCCAGTCCGACCACATTCCGGCTCGTGTTAGAGAGAAGCCGGATCTTCTGTAATCCGAGCGCCACTAGAATCTGGGCCCCAATCCCATAGTCTCGCAAGCCCATGTCGCCCGGCTTTCCGGCAGAATCGACAATCTGGGAAAGCCCATTGTCAGGGCGGCTAATGAAAACCACCGCCCCACATCCTTCCTTGCCGATTCGCGTGAGCGCTTTTGGCAACGAATCACTCCCCTGACCTCCGGTTTTGCGAAACAGGTCCGTAAACAGATTTTCCGCGTGCACACGGACAAGCGTGGGTTCCGGCCCAATTTTCCCGGAAAGAAGCGCGTAATGCTCAAAATGGTCGAGCTTGCTTCGGAATACCTTGAGACGAAACGATCCAAATTCACTCTCGAAGGGCATCTCGCGAATTTCCTCAACAAGCTTATCCCGCTTGCGGCGATATTCGATCAGCGCGGCGATCGAGATCATTTTGAGCCCAAACTTCAATTTGAAGGCATGAAGTTCCGGAATTCGCGCCATCGAGCCGTCATCATTTAGAATCTCGCAAATAGCCGCGCAAGGAAACAGACCCGCCAGGGAGGCCAGATCAATCGCGGCTTCCGTATGACCCGCTCGCTCCAGAACGCCCCCGTCCCTTGCTTTCAACGGAAAAATATGACCGGGCTGGACAAATTCGTCCGGCGAAATATCGGGGTTGCCTAAGAGTTTAAGCGTCCGAAAGCGGTCATAGGCACTGATTCCGGTTGTGATCCCTTCCGCCGCATCGATGGAAATGGTAAAGTCGGTCTTATGGGCCTCCCGGTTCTCATCGACCATCCTATTGATCCCAAGACGCTGCAAGTGATGCCCCGTGCAAGGGGCGCAAATGAGTCCCCGAGCGTGCTGAATCATCATATTCACCACCTCCGGAGTCACTTTTGAGGCCGCGACGATCAGATCGCCCTCGTTCTCCCGCGACTCGTCATCGGTCACAATAACGGGCCGACCCGCCGCAATTTCCTCAATTGCCTCCTCGACGCTGTCGAACGCGATTTCTTCTTCGATCTGACTCATTCTGGCCATCAGTGAAACGCAAGTCTTAGCAATGACAACTCGATACACGGGATTCGCACAAGGGATCCGAGCATAAAAAAGCAGGGCCTCGTTCAAAAGCCCTGCCTTTTAACAATCCATCTAATTATAGAAACAATATCAAAAATACAAAAACGTCTAATGATTTTCGTCGTGATCTGTTTATCGGTGCCCAACCTCGCTTCCTTAAGTAGATGCACTCACTTTTTTTCCTTTTTCTGCGGAAAACGCTCATCCGACTGGTGAATCACACCCTAGAGACCGTCAACCAGGAATAAGTTCATCTAACTATCAGATTCTCTACCAACAACTTAAAGCTCTACCAAAATCAGACGAAAACATTCCTATCGGAAGCGCTCAAAGAACGCTTTTATCTCGATAATATTTCTCGATCGCACCTTTCTCACCGCAAGCAACACGCCGAAAACCGTGATAGTCGCCGAAAACCTCACCAAAACCTTTCGTGATAAGAAACGCGGCCTCGTTCAGGCGGTCTCCAATGTCAGCCTGACTTGTGAACCGGGCAAGATTTTCGGCCTCCTCGGAGCGAACGGGGCCGGCAAGACCACCACGTTGCGAATGTTGGCCACCCTACTCGAGCCCACTCGGGGAACCGCCACCATCGCGGGCTTCAGCATTCGTGACAATCCTCAGGAAGTCCGGAGAAACATTGGATTCCTGTCCGGAAGCACCGCCCTCTATGGTCGCTTGACCGCTCGCGAGATGATCCAGTATTTTGGAAAACTCAACGGCATGGGGGGCCCCGAGCTGACGCATCGGATCGACGAGCTTGTAGAACGTCTCGAAATCGGTGAATTCCAAAACGGTCGTTGCGACAAGCTCTCCACGGGGCAAAAGCAGCGAGTCTCCATCGCACGGTCCATCGTACACAGTCCCCCGGTAATGGTTTTCGATGAACCTACCAGCGGCCTCGATGTAATGACCTCTCAAACCATTATGGAGTTTATCGAACAATGCCGCGCGGAATCGCTAACGGTGGTTTTCTCGACCCACATTATGAGCGAGGTTGAGCGCCTTTGCGACCACGTCGCCATCGTCCACAAAGGGATCGTCGCCGCTGAGGGGAGCGTTGAAGAGCTGCACGCGCAGACGGGCGAAGCGTCGATCGAGAAAGCCTTCCTGAAAATCGTAAATGGAATGGAGGCAGAAAATGCCTAGAACCTCTTTAACCTCTACCGTATTCCTTAAGGAGATACGGGAAACATTTCGCGACAAGCGGGTCATCCTTGGCGTAATCGTTTCACCACTACTCGTCACGCCTCTGCTAATTGGTACTGTACTCTTCTTCGCCGGCAAAAAGGAAATAGATAAGCAAGCCTCTATCGTTGAGATCGGAATCGTTGAGCAATCGGCCTTCCCTGGCCTCGCCAATCGGCTCAAAGCGGATGAGGGCTTCAATATACATGAACTCGATTCCCGCGAGGCCGCCAAGCAAGCAATCGAAGACCGAACGATTAGAGCCGCACTTATCATTAGTGAAAACGCCCAAACCGAATTCTCCTCCAACAATTCTGCTCCCCTGGAAATACTCTACAACTTTGCCAACGAGAACTCGCAATACGCGCAGTCCCGACTCAGGAACTTTATTGGAAAATTCGACAAAGAAGCCCTAGCCGATCGAATCGAAGCGGCTAATCTATCTGAAAACTTCGCTCAGCCAACCAAGGTTGAGACAACTAACATCGCAGCGGGCTCGTCGGCAGGTACCTTTGTGCTCGGACTTTTCCTTCCCTACATCATAGTAATGAGTGCCGCGTTTGGCGGAATTCAAACCGCGTTCGATCTCTGTGCCGGAGAAAAAGAACGAGGCACGATGGAAACACTGCTCGTGTCACCCGCATCCCGATACGAAATCGTCACAGGCAAGCTTTTGACAATCCTGACTATAAGCTTTATCGCTTCCTGTTGTGCCATCACAGGAATCATCGCCCCTATCGCTTTCGGGCTCGAATTTTTCAAGGAAATGGCTGGAGACAGTATTTCAATCAACTTCGTATCGGTGCTCTGGATGATGCTCATAGTTATCCCCCTCGCGCTATTCACTTCCTCTCTCCTTTTGGTGATCTCCAGTTTCGCCCGAAACCAAAAAGAGGCTCAAACCTACATCCTCCCCTTTTTCGCGGTCGTGATTCTTCCCGCAGTGCTTTCGACCGTGCTGGGAGCAGAAACGCATATCTACACCGCATTCATCCCGATATTAAACATATCTCTCACTATGAAGCAAATATTCGGGAATCTTTTCGATCCACTCTATTTCGGCATATCACTGACGAGCTCCTTCTTCTACGCCTTCCTCGCCATGCGACTCGCCGCATCCTT